>JAUQQL010000065.1 GCA_030578315.1 Thermodesulfobacteriota bacterium
CTAGATGAAATTGAAAAAATGTGGGTTGAAGTTATAAGCGAATTTTTACAAAAAGAAAACCTAAGACAAGAATACGCTCATAAAGCTAAAGAAAGAGCAACAGACTTTGATATTGAAAAAATAGCTAAAGAATGGAAAAAAGTTTTGGATTTATAAACTTATTCATACTCTAAGAAGGAAATTCTTCGTAAGTAAATTTAGTCTTCTTCTAACAAACCTTCTATTTCTAAAATTGTTTGTTTAAGCTTTTCTAAAGCTTTATCCTCTGCTTTCCAATACCCCCGATTATAACTTTCTAAAAGTTTCTTTAATATCTCTAAATAAGCCCATTTATTATTTTCTATCAAAGTCTTCTTGAATTTTTCATTTACAACCAATTTATCAAAAATTTCATTCCAAATCCATTCCTTTACTTCTCCTGTTGTTGCAGCCCATCCAAGGACATTTTCCACAATGTCTGCTATTTTTTGAGCACCATGAACTTTATGCTTAAGCATCTCATTTATCCATTTTGGATTAAACAATCTCGTTCTTAGTCCGTGTTCAATTGCCTTATCAACTGTTGTAGTAAAAGGTATTTCTTGGGTAGTATCGCTTATAAGGATAAGCGGTTTAACTCTTCTTTCTATTTCTATAGCTTTGCTTAATCCTCCTAAAAATTCATAATAATGGTCTAAATCAGTAACTTCATAATCATTAGAACTCCTTATTTGAGACACAAGCTCAATTCTACGCAAACTTTCTCTAAAAATTTTATCCAATTTTAATCCGTGTATATTTTCTCCATATAAGTAATTCATAGATTCTATAAAAACTTCGGCTAAATCTTCTTCTTTTTCCCATACAGAATCTTCAACCAAGGGTAGCATTCTTGTTCCGTATTCCGAAGGAGGCGGACCAAAAATTCTTCCACAAGCAATCTTTTTCAACTTTTCATCCTCTAAACTTCTAAACCTTTCATCTTGCTTAAGATGTTTTAAGTTTTCTAAAACATGCTTTTTTACAAAATTCATCTCTAAAGGTTCCTCTAAATTGGCCACTAAATTAAAAGCTCTATCTAAAAGATTTATTAAATTGGGGAACATCTCTCTAAAAAATCCACAAGTAATTATATGACAATCTATTCTAGGTCTTTTCAATTCTTCTAAGGGTATTACCTCTAGTTGAGGATACCAACTTACATATTTTCTTACAATCTTTACTCCTAAATAGTTAAGAATTTGTGCTATAGTTTCGCCTTGAGTTTGAGTAGTTTCAAATCCCCAAAGGATTATTCCAACTTTTTTTGGATAAGTTCCATAGGTTTTAAGATAAGTATTTAAAGTATTTTGAGCTATTTCAAACCCTCTTACGCATGCTGCTTCAGTAGGAATTTTATTAGGATCAAATTGATATATATTTCTCCCAGTAGGTAAAGCCTCTGGAGTCCTTATTACATCTCCTCCAACTGAAGGTTCTATAAACTTTCCTTGAAGACCCAAAATAAAACTTTTGACTTCGTTCTGATTGTTGACAAATTTTTTTCCAATTTCAATTGCTAGGCTTAAAGTTCTCTCTATTTCACTTTTAACCTTAGAAGAAAAATTTAACTTTGAAAAGAGCTTTGGATTTTCAAAGTAAACTTTTATAATTTTAAAGGCCTCTTCCTCTACTGTTTTTAAAAGTTTGAAATTTTTAAGAACCTCCTCATACTTTAAACCCTTACCTTCTGCTATTAATCTATTTAAACTTTTTATTTCTCTTCTATCGTATCTTGAAAATACTCTAACGAACTCAATTAACTCATCAGCCCCGTAATCTTCTCCAATCACATGAAGTCCCTTAGGAATTACGCTTCTTTTTAATCGATAAAGCTCATCATGAATCTCATCCAAAGTTTTAAAAGAAAAGTTTAATTTTTGAGCTAAAGCTTTTATCTTTTCCTCCAGTATCCTTGCCCGTGCTACATCTATTTTAGAAGCTTCTTCGTATTCATTTAGATAGTCTTCTAACTTTAAATATTCTTCATATAAGTCCGCACAGCTATAAGGAGGAGAATTATAACTTATCATTACTCCATACAATCTTCTTTTGGCAATTGTTGCTTCAGAAGTATTACATACATGATAAAAATAAAGGTGTGGAACGTTCCCTATAAGTACGTCGGGGAAACAGTTAGAACTCATACCTATCTCTTTTCCTTTTGTAAATTCAGCTAGTCCATGCGTCCCTACATGAATAATTACCTCTGCTTTCCAGACTTCTTCTAACCACCTATAAAAAGCTAAGTATTGATGATGAGGAGGTTTAGTTTTATCGTGAGCTACTTTTTTTACATCTTCTAGATTTAAGGGGGGTCTTGCCGGTTGGATACCAATTAGTACATTTCCTAGCTCTATAGCTGGTATCAATATTTTATCTTCAAATACCATTACTTTTCCTGGAGGAGGCCCCCAAGCACTTAGAATATCACTTTTCACCTTTTCAGGAAATTTTTCAAAACGAACACACCATTCAGTTGAGTTAACAGCAAAACATTTAAGCAGAGGTTTTTCTAAAGAGTACCACGTTGGAGAATTAAAAATGCCAAAGTCTTCTAAAACTTTAAATAAATTAAAATCTGAAGGAATTTCTACTTTATATCCTTCTTTTTTTAAAATTTTTAACAAATTTTCTACACTCTTAAATACATCAAGATAAGCTGCTTTCCCTAGATTTTCCTCTCCAGGTGGATAATTATAAATAATAATTGCTATCCTTTTTTCCTCATTTTTCTTGGATTGTAAATTAATCCACGAATAGATTCTATTACCTATTTTTTCTAATCTATCAGGAAGTGGATAAAGTTCCTTAATTTTTGTGGTCTTTTCTTTCTTTTCAACAAGCCCAGCCAGAGGAATTGGTTCTATACTTCCGTCCATCTCTGGCCATATTACAGCACCTATAGTCTCAGGAATACCCAAGCCATAATCCGATTCTAACCATTTTTCAATTTCTCTTCTATACATTACTACTGGATTTAAAACAGGAACTCCTAAGTCTTTTAAAATTTTTAAAGTTGGTTCTGAACTTCCACCAAAGGGACCACCATTAAGTCTAAACCATAAAAGTCTAAGAATTACTGAAACAAAAGGTTTCTCCTCCAAAAAGAAAAATTTTTTAACAGCCTCAAGATTTCTTATTCCCTCACTAAATACGGGAATCCAAACTATATCGGGAAAGCTCTCAATTATACTCTTTATTAACCCAGTATTTTGTTGAAAATGGACTCCTCCATAAAATAATATTCCAACCTTTGGTAGTTTAGAAATTTCTTTCGTTTTTTCTAAGAATTTAAGATATTTTTTGAGGTCTTCAAAAATTCCTCCACTTGGATGATAAATACCATATTTAGGAAATTCTATCGGAGGACCTATATCTTTATAATTCAAACCTAAGTAGTTTAAGAGAAGTTTAAAAAAATTGAAATAATTTTCTTTACAAGGAAAGGCAAGGTACTTAAGAGCGTCTATATAAGATTTAGCATCCTTAAATACGCCTATAGGGACAAATTTTCCAGTTAAACTTATAATTTTTTCAATTTTTTCAATTCTTTCGTAAACACTTACAGGTTCACCTATACCTTTGGAAAAATCCACTTTTTTCTCAAAAATTTTAAGAAGTGAAAACTTACCAAGTTTTGTTAAACTAAAGAGACGAGGAGAACCTAAAAATACAACCAAGATTTTTTTATTCTCATAAAATTTTCTTAAACCTTCATACACTACTTCCTCAGCCCTTCCACCTCCCCTTAAATCAAT
>JAUQQL010000066.1 GCA_030578315.1 Thermodesulfobacteriota bacterium
AGTTTTTATAATAGGTGGTCTTGGTCCAACTGTAGATGATTTAACAAGAGAAAGTATTTCTGAATTTGTAGAAATTCCCCTTGTTTTTAATGAGGATATTTTTAGAGAACTAAAAAAGAGGGAAGACTTTTAAATTCCTTAGGACTTAAAACTACAAAACCCTTTTCTAAGTAACTTTGAAGGTCCTTTTCTTCTTTTATTAAAGGAATAGGCTTTTTATAAAAATAAATAAAAAGAGGATTAACTTCTGAATAAAAAATAAGATTTTCTTTTACTGGTAACCCTTTTTTTACTATTTCTATTCTATACTTTAAATCTTCCAAACCATAAGATTGAACCAGAAGGACAGCTAAAAAGTTTAAGCTTGTTAACAAAAGACCAATCTTAAGTAAAAAATTGATTTTATAAAGTTTTAGTAAAATTTCGGTAAAGAATAAGGAACATAAGGGATAAAGAAAAAAAAGATACTTGTCAAACTTTTTTCCTGTAAAACTGAGAAATAATATAGGAATTGCAAAGGAAAATAAGTAGAAGGCGTGTTCAGAAGGAAGATTTTTAATGATATCACTCTTAAAAGTCTTAAACTTTACAGCTAAGAGAAACAAGTAAGGAAAAAACTTAAGAAAAATGCCTTAAAATAGTACCAAAAGGGGTCTTTATGGTTAGGAATGAGCCTTTCAGTGAGGTCTTCTTTTAAAAATTCTTGAAATACAGAAAAACCGAATTTTAAATATCCATAAAGATACCAGGAAAAGGTCAAACAGAAAAATAAAAACCAACCCTTGGGGAAAAGTATTAATTTAAGGAGCGTTTTATCCCTAAATATTAAAATATAAAATAAAAAACCAGACCAAAGAAAAAAATGAAGAGGACCGCGAACCAAATAAGCCAGAGTGAAACAAAAGTAGAATAAGTAAACATATAGATTTTTTTCCTCCTCTCTAAAGCGTAAGAGAAAATAAATGCTTAGTGTGGTAAAAAGTACAAAAAGAGGTTCAAGGTCAATTCTATAACTAAAAGAAAGCGAAAACTTCCGAAAAGAATAAAAAGAGAAATTAAAGTTTTAATAGGGTCTTTCTTAAGAATAAAATAAATGACACAACTTAGTATTACATAACTTCCCAGAGAAATAAAACGAAGAAAGAAGACTTCTTCAGAAAAAATAATACCTAAACCATAAAATGGTAGAGAAATCCAAGTATAAAGAGGAGGTTTAGTAAAGTAAGGTTCTTCGTTAAAAGTAGGAATTAGAAGACTTCCTAAAAAAGTTTCTTGAGTTATTACCACTCTTCTGGCTTCTTGGTAAGAAAGAAGGGGAAGAAAGTAAGAAAAAATTATTAAACACAGAAAGAGAAAAATTAACCAAATTAATAAGAACCTTTTGAAAAAGTTAATAGTGTCAAGTTTTTTGTGTATAAATTTTTTCCAAGTTTGTATTAATTCTAATTTCTCCTGGCCCATACTTCTTCCTCCTAAAAGTCCTTAATCCATCAATTATCTATTCAAAATTCTTTATCCTCCTCTCCTCCTACTTCTCATTCATCTCCTTAATTACCAAATACAGCACCTTCTCCAAAGTAGTGTAAATCATTGGCCTAAACTCCTCCTCACTTCCTACCCCATCAATCCTTTCTAAGTCAAATGCCACACTCTCTTTATCCCTTTTTCTTACCTTACTTAAGGTAGCCCTTATCTGATTATACAGAATTCTTTATTATACTACCGAAAAAAACCTTTTAAGGTTAAGGAATTTTTAATAAGAATAGTTTATACAAAATATTAAATATTTTCGATATCCATTTTTCTGGAAGGTAGTATATTAAAAAATTGTGTATGAGGAAAAGGGATTTGAAGATGGGGGAAATTAAGAGATTTTTGATAAAATTCTTTCCTGAGAGCTCCATTCTCACTACAGATTTTAAAATACTCTCAGAAGGGAGGAACCCATGGAGGAAAAGTTCTACACAATTTTAATGGAAATTATACAACAGAGGTAGTGCATGTGGTGATGGGTATAAGTGAAGAGGGTTATAGGAGATATTAAGTTTTTGTGTATCAGGTGGTGAGGGAGAAAGTGCAGAGGTTTGGAAGGTATTTTACGAGAGCTAAAGGAGAGAGGTATTTTCTGGTCAAGTTTCAGCAGAGAAGGTGATGTACTTAGTGATTGAAGAGATGAATGAAATATATAAGGAGAGGCAGATTAAGAAGATACAGAGATAAGGGAATTAGAATTAATACAAATTTAGAACAATTCCATACACAAAAAACTTGACACTACCCCTGTAAAGCATACCGTAGTGAGATTAGGTGATACGTCTTGCGGACATGATTGCTTCCCACCTCGTCTTAATAATGAGGGAAGTCTAAACGTATTCGTCAACGGTAAACCCGTCCACAGAGTAGGCAACCATTGAATTATACATTGCTGCGGACCAAATTGCCACGATGGAGTTGCCTCAACAGGGTCAGGGACGGTGTATGTCAATGGAAAACTAATTTGTCGTGTAGGAGATGACATTTCTTGCGGAGACACCATGTGCGAGAGGAGTCCTAATGTTTTCGCAGGCGATTAAAAACACTCTCACTTTTCAATTTGTTTGGCAAAATTTCCAACCCTTTTGCTAACCTAAAAACTGGCTTTTACAAAACTTGATTTTCCTTCTATCCCAAAACATCCCGCATAGTACCACCTCATTCCACTTTTGCCAACTCAATTGGAAACGACAATTTTCTAGTGATTTCAAGGGATTGTATGGAAAACTACTTGAGGAAGGTTTTGATGTGCAGAAATGTAATTTAAAAAACTTCGTTATGTAATGTTATGGCAATTTGGGGAAGATGGCTGGAAAGAGACAAGATTAATATACGAAGAGGTTGTAAAATGAGGTGCGGAATTTCTTGTTGGAAAAGGTAAGTTGATTAGGATAGGTTTATTTAAATCGTAAATCAAAAAAGCTTTCTACGATAAAAAAAAAGATTGCAAGAAGAATTAACATGCTTAAAATAAAATTAAAAAATAGATATTAAAAAATTAAACTTATAAGACTTATGATAAAAGAAAAAGGACTTAGTTCTTTTGATAAAAGTCTTCAAATTTTAGCTTTAGCTGCAAGGTACGATAATTCTTGCAGTAGCTCCGGTGGAAAAAGAGAAACCCATCCTTACGGAATAGGAAATTCCTATCTTGGAGGAATCTGTCATACTTGGTCTGCTGATGGAAGATGTGTTTCTTTGTTAAAAATTCTTCAAACAAACATCTGTAAAAACAACTGCAAGTACTGCATATGTAGAAGGGATAACGATATTCCTCGTGCAATTTTAAAACCGAAGGAGCTAGCTAAAATTACGATAGAATTTTATCGTCGCAACTACATAGAAGGTCTTTTTTTAAGTTCAGGAATTTATCGGGATCCAGACTATACCATGGAACTTATGTTAGAAACTGTAAAAATTTTAAGATACGAATACTTCTTTAACGGATATGTGCATTTAAAAATAATTCCTGGTGCTTCAAAAGAGCTTATAGAGGAGGCCTTTAAACTTGCAGATAGAGTAAGTTCAAACTTAGAATTACCTACACAAGAAAGTCTGCAA
>JAUQQL010000001.1 GCA_030578315.1 Thermodesulfobacteriota bacterium
CATTTTTTCCATTTATCCCTAAAACCGCAAAAGGAAAGATCTCTTTTCTAAAAACTCCAAACATCACTGGATAATACATAGATACAGAAAGAAGTTCTGAAAAAGTTAACGGAACTATTTCTACTTCCTTCATAAAAGAATAATCAAGAGGTTTTAACACTCTAAAATCTTGGTGAACTTCTTTTTCAAGAAGAGCCGGTTTTTTAAAAGCTTTAAAAGGAGCAAGCATCACTTTTACCCCTAAAATAATCTTAAGCTTTCTTAAAAAGAATTATAGCCTTTTTAAAAAAAGTTTGTAAGACCTTTAAGAAATTCTTAGAGAGCTTTAATAAAATAAAAAGAGGGGGGCCGATGTCCCCCCTTAGGTTTAAAGCCTATCTTTTTTAAGTTACTATCTCAGAAGTTGAAGAACTAATTGAGGTAAGGTATTAGCCTGGGCAAGCATGGCAATAGTTGCCTGTATACGAATCTGAAGAGTTGTAAATTCTGCCATCTCCTTAGCATAGTCTGTGTTCCTAATAACAGATTCAGCCTCTTTAGTGTTGTCATAAGCAACTTTCTGGGAGTCAAAAATAGACTGTAAATTATTCATGGTTGCACCGATCTGAGCACGCACACTGTCTACCTTTCTTAAAGCTATCTGAGATATCATCATACCAACCTCAGAACCTTCATTTGTGGTAACATCTATAGAATAAAGGTTTTTAAATTCATTGGCAGTATCACTACCTATGTTAAAGGTAATCGCTCCTGTTACACTACTTAGATCTACAGTATAATTTCTATCATTTCCAAGGTAAAAATCTCCGTATTTGATGGCATAGGCAGTAGCTGAATTTCGTGATTCGGCACCTTCTATAAGCTGGTCAAAGTTAATGGTTACATTATTTGTTAGTGAAACACTTACCTCTAATCCTATGGTATATCCGTTTTCAGACTTAAGGACCAGTCTTCCTGCGTTTGTGCTTGCTTGAAGGTCTGCACCTGCAGTTGCAGCAGCACGATTTATCTTTTCAACAAGCTCATCTAAAGTGATGTTAACAGAAACTCCTGTTATTGAAACTGTGGTTCCTCCTACATAAAAAGTAAGATTGGCAGTTTCTGTTCCACTTCCTCCTTCAATCTTTGCAATTGCACCGTATTCTTTTGCTATACTTACATTGACAGCCTTTGCCTGAAAACCAATGTCACCAAGCTGTTTGTTAATGTTGTTGGCAAGAATACCAAAATCTACCAGATACTGACCCGTTTCTGAGCTAGCACTTGCTACCACATTTCTTCCACTTATGTTTACAAGAACTTCCGTGGTGGAAGAACCGGTAAAAGTTCCAGTAGCTGAGGTAACACTTCCCTTTCCTGCTACCATGTAAGCACCGATATCACTTGCTTTTAAGCTGTCTACACTTAAGTAGACAACCTGTTTCATCCTTGCTCCGTAGTGGATGTATTTATCTTTGAAGGTTCCGTCAAGGAGTCTTATTCCGTTATATTCGGTATCTGTTCCGATTTTTTGGATGGCATCAACAAAGTTTCTTATTTCTTGTTGTAGCGCTGCGCGTGCGGTTGGGTCGTTTATGTCGTTTGCCGCATTTTGAGCCCTTACATAGATTTCCTGAAGTTTATCGTAGATGTTTCCTGCAGCAACTTCTGCAATTTGAAGAGCAGAAATCCCTGTCTGGATATTACGGTTACCTTGGTCGTAAGCTTTAGCAACGGTTAATAACATGTCTGAGATGAAAAGTCCTGCAGAGTCGTCAGCTGCGTTAAGAATACGCATACCTGTAGACAGCCTAAGTAAGCTTTTGTTCATGAGACGCTCATTTCTTATAAGCGCCGTGTGGGTTTGTGCTGATGCTTCGTTAAAGTTAATTTTTACTGCCATATCTTACACCTCCTTTTTAGTTTTCTTGTTTTTTTAGAATTTATCGGAAGCTTTTTAAAAAACTTAAACTGAAATAGCTTATAAATTTTTAGGTTCAACCCATTTTGAAAGTATTAAAAATTGTAAAGCAATTAAAAAAACAACATAGAAAATTAGAACGATTTTTATAGGAAAGTTATCAGCTAAAACTCCGATAACGAAGTTTCCTATAGGAGAGACTCCCAAGAACGAAATAGTGAAAAGACTCATAATTCTGCCTTTCAAGTTGGAGGGAGTATTTTTTTGAAGATAACTATTAGCTATAGGAAAAAAGTTGGTAAAGGAAAAACCTATTAAAAGAGAATACAAAACAGTTAACCACCAGGAAGGACTAAAAGTTATTCCTATTATAGAAAATCCTAAAAGTAAGGAAGCTTTAAGAAGGTGTTTAAGCTTTTGAGGAATTTCTTTTTTTAAAAATATGTAAATAGAGCCTAAAATGGCTCCTAATCCTATAGTTGAAGAAATAAATCCAAATTCTTTAGCCTTTCCCCCATAAAATTTATGAACTATAACTGGAAGCAAAATAAGGACTGAAATTCCAAAAAAGGTGAAATTACTTATGGAAAGCAAAGCAGCTAAAACAGAAGGTTTAGCTTTTAAAAAAGATACTATTTCTTTTAAGTCGCTTTTTAAACTAAAGTTTTGGGTAAGTTTGGGTTTAGATTCAGAAGTTTGGGGATAAATGAAAAATAGTAAGAACAAAAGAAAAGGAATAAAACTTAAAGCATTTAAATAAAAACATAAAGAAATGCTGTAGTAAGAAATGATAAGCCCAGCTAAAGCAGGACCTATCATGCGTGCTAAGTTAAAAGAAATAGCTTGAATAGAAAGGGCTTGAGTTAGTAACCCTGGAGGTACAATTTCACCTATAAAAACTTGTCTTAAAGGTAGGTCTATGGCTGATAAGCAATTTAGAAAAAACGCTAAAAAAGTTATTTGCCAAAAATATACCGACTGAGTTTGAACTAAAATTCCTAAAATTAAAGGAGGAAAAATTGAAAAGAGATTTATTAAAGTTAGGAAATTTTTTTTGTTAAACTTATCAATAAGAACTCCTCCTATCAAGCTTAGAAACATTGCAGGGGTAGAGGAAAAAAAAAGAAAGAAGTCCAAGGTAAAAAGAAGAACCTGTAAGTTGATAAACTAGCCAATTTTGAGCTACGGTATGCATCCAACTTCCTGTAAAAGAAAGAAAATGCCCCATAATAAAAAGTTGAAAAGACTTTAACCCTAAAGGAGTTTTAGATAGCTCCATTTAATGAAAAAAACTAATAAGTTAGTAAGGATTCCTGCAGCTAAATCGTCAGCCAACACTCCTATTCCCTCGGGGATTTTTTCTAAATTTTTTATAAAAAAGGGTTTGATGATATCTAATATTCTAAATAAGACAAAAGCTAAAATCCATTCCCAAAGATGTTCTTTTCCGATTAGACTTACAAACATTCCAGATATTTCGTCAATGACCACGAATTCAGGGTCTTTTTCTTTAAAAACTTGAATCATTTTTCTGCTACCCACTATTCCAAGTACACTAAGAAAAATTAAAACCAAAACTTGAATAGAGATAGAAAAGTTTTTAAATATTAAAAAAATAAAAAAGCCTTCCAAAGCTCCAAGAGTTCCAGGAAAAGGTGGAACAAAGCCTATCAAGCCTCCAGAAACAAAAAATATCCAAAAAAAGTTATCTTTAAAAGGGCCTTTTTTCCAGTTCTTTTTGAAATTCTTCATATTTTCCTAAATTAATTAAATTTTTAAGTTTCCATAAGTATAGTTGAACTTTAAGTTTTTCTTCAGAAGAACTTTTTTTAATTTTTTCTTTAGCTAGCTTCTCAATTTCAGCAAATTTATTTAGAGACGAAGCTTTTAAATCTGAATAATATTTTTTAATTTTTTCTAGAAGTTCTTTAGCTGAAGGTAAAGTTTTTTTTAAAAGTTTTTCTGCTTTTCCATAGTATTTTTCTTGATAAAGTTTTTGAATTTTTATCCAATTTTCAGTCAGTTTTTCGTGTTCTTCTTTAAATGTTTCTGGAATTTTATAAGCCTCAATTTGAATCATAATAAGTTGCATCTCTTCGTATAATTCTTTAGGTGGAAGAGGAAGTTTTATATAGTTTTTAACTATAGGAAAGTGAATTAGAAAAACTTTAAGATTTTCTAAAAAATTTTCTTTACTATCTTGCCACTTTTGTTTAAAACTCTCTCTCTGAGTTTCACAAGAAACAAGAATAAATAAAGATATTAGAGAGATTAAAAGAAATACGAACTGTATTTTTTTTTGACTTTGTTTTTTTTTGACTTTTTTCATTTAAAAATAATAATACCTTAAATAGGAAGGTTTTTCAATTTTAAATCTTTACTTAACTTTTTGCATCTTTGTCTTTTTTAAAACTTTTACAGACTTTAAATGGAAAGTTAGCTAACGGAATACTTGACAATCTTTTAATTTTGAGTAATTTTGGATTTAAAATGTGTGGGGGTAATAGAATGGTAGACAGTTTAAAAAATAGCAATCTGGTGCTCTGGTTTGACCAGATTTCTTATAAAGATGTTCCTTTAGTAGGGGGAAAAAATGCTTCTTTAGGAGAAATGTATTCTAAACTTTCTCCTAAGGGTATAAATATTCCTTATGGCTTTGCTGTAACAGCAGAGGCTTATAAATTTTTTATAACGGAAAACAAATTAGATGATAAAATCAAAGATATTCTCACTGGACTTAATACTCGGGATATAGTAGACTTACAAAGAAGAGGTAAGAAAATAAGGAGTCTGATACTGAATGCTAAGATGCCCAAAGAGTTGGAAGACGAAATAAAGAGAGCTTATAAAAGACTAGAAGAGGTATATCACAGAGAAAATGTAGATGTAGCTGTTCGTTCTTCTGCTACAGCTGAAGATTTACCAGATGCTTCTTTTGCAGGTCAACAAGAAACTTACTTAAATGTTGTAGGAACTGAAAATGTGGTTAAAGCTGTTCAAAAGTGTTTTGCTTCTCTTTTTACAGACCGTGCTATTTCTTACAGAGAAGATAAAGGATTTGACCACTTTTCTGTATATCTTTCTGTAGCTGTGCAGAAAATGGTAAGAAGCGACATGGCCTCTTCAGGTGTTATTTTTACTTTAGATACAGAAAGTGGGTTTAGAGATGTAGTTTACATAACTGGTTCTTGGGGTTTAGGAGAGTATGTAGTGC
Source organism: Thermodesulfobacteriota bacterium (assembly GCA_030578315.1). GTDB lineage: Bacteria > Desulfobacterota > Thermodesulfobacteria > Thermodesulfobacteriales > Thermodesulfobacteriaceae > Thermodesulfobacterium. The sequence goes on from JAUQQL010000001.1 coordinate 5,115, forward strand.
AAGGTAAAGTAAATCCTGACGAATTTTATGTATTTAAACCTACTTTAAAGTTAGGTTACAAACCTATAGTAACTAAGAGACTGGGAAGTAAGGATGTTAAGTTGGTTTATGGGACCTCTTCTAAATATCCCCTAAAAGAGGTAAAGACTTCTAAAGAAGAAAGAAGGAGATTTGTGTTAACAGATGATGAAATTTTGACTCTAGCTAAGTGGGCTATCCTTATAGAGGAACATTATGGAAGGCCAATGGATATTGAATGGGCTAAAGACGGAGACGGAATTAATGTAGGAAGTGGAGAGCTTTTTATAGTTCAGGCTCGTCCAGAAACAGTTCATGCAGTTAAAACCCAAAGATATTACGAAATATATAAACTTAAAGGTGAAGGTAAAGTAATTTGTACAGGTAAATCTGTAGGAAGTAAGATAGGGCAAGGTAAAAGTCGAGTGATTTTAGATATAAGTGGTATTGCGGAATTTCAAGAAGGGGAAGTTTTGGTAACCGAAATGACAGATCCGGACTGGGAGCCTATAATGAAAAAAGCTTCAGCTATTATAACTAATAGAGGTGGTAGAACCTGTCACGCAGCGATTGTATCTCGCGAGTTGGGTATTCCATGTATTGTGGGAACAGAGGTAGCTACCAAACTTATAACTACAGGACAAGAAATCACAGTAGATTGTTCTCAAGGAGAAGAAGGAAGGGTATTGGAAGGACTTGTTCCTTACGAAGTAGAAAGAATTGATTTTGAAAATCTTCCTGAAACAAAAACTCAAATCATGATGAATGTGGGAATTCCTGAGCAAGCTTTTGCACAGGCTCAAATTCCAAATGATGGAGTAGGGTTAGCAAGAATAGAATTTATTATAGGGTCTCATATAGGAATTCATCCACTAGCTCTGATTTATTTTGAAGACCTTAAGAAAAAAGCTGAAAAAGACAAAAAGTTAAGAAAAATAGTTCAAATTATAGAAGAAAAAACCTACGGTTATGAAAATAAACCAGACTTTTTTGTAGATAAATTAGCTCAGGGAATAGGAACTATTGGAGCAGCTTTTTATCCAAAAGATGTAATTGTTAGGTTTTCAGATTTTAAATCTAACGAATACGCTAATTTATTAGGAGGATATTTATTTGAACCTTCTGAAAATAATCCCATGATTGGATGGAGAGGAGCTTCTCGTTATTATGATCCGAAGTTTGAACCTGCCTTTGCTTTAGAGTGTAAAGCTATTAAAAAAGTAAGAGACGAAATGGGCTTAACTAATGTAAAGGTTATGATTCCCTTTTGCAGAACTGTTGAAGAAGGAAAAAAAGTTATCGAAGTAATGGAAAAATATGGACTCAAAAGAGGAGAAAACGGACTTGAGATTTATGTAATGTGTGAAATTCCAAGTAATGTTATTTTAGCTGAAGAATTTGCAGAAATTTTTGATGGATTTTCTATAGGTTCTAACGATTTAACTCAACTGACCTTGGGATTAGACAGAGACTCTGAGCTTGTAGCTCACATTTATGATGAGAGAAATTCCGCAGTTAAAAAATTAATAAAAGAAGTCATTGAAATAGCTAAAAGAAAAGGAAAAAAAATTGGAATTTGCGGGCAAGCTCCTAGTGATTTTCCAGATTTCGCCGAATTTCTTGTAGAGTGTGGAATTGATTCTATGAGCCTTACCCCTGATACCGTAGTAAAAACCAGATTACTGGTAGCTGAAAAAGAAAAGGCTTTAAAGAGATAAAAAGTGAAATTTTTTTTAAAAATTTTATTTTTTATTTTTTTGCTTTTTAATACATCTTTTGCTAAGGTGAGGATAGGAGTGTTTCCCTTAGATTTTAGAGCTCCTTCTAATTTGGAATACTTAAAAGATTCTCTAACTCACCTAGTTTTAAATGAACTATCTTTATCTCCTCAAATTGAGGTTTTTTTTATTGAGGGTTCTTCTTTTGACAAGAAAAATGTAGACTATTTTTTGCTATTATCTGTTTTTATAACAGAAAACAGAAGTTACATAGATTATAGGATTTTTAAAAAAACTCCTTCTAAGCCTTACATTTTTTATAAAGAAGAGTGTGAGCTTTCAAAAATAGAATCTACAGTAGCTTCTTTATCGGGAAAAATTAGAGATAAATTGTATGAAGATTCAATTCCCTTTTGGTCTAAGATAAATCCTTTTAAAAATTTTAAAAGAACTTTTTTGTTTTCGTTTTTAAAAGAAGTTTTTAAAGAAGAAAAATACAGAGTTGAAATTTCTGTACCTCCTCCTACACCTCCTCCTTTTTACAACTTTCCGAAAGCTGAAGAGGTTTACCTTAAAGTATCTGAAGCTTTATTTTCTCAGCCTATAAAACCTGTAGAATTAAATTCTCCCTGGAAGTGGTTTTGAAGTGAAAAAAACTATTCAACCACAAATTGTGATCAAACCTTATAAAAAAAAAGTAAAGAAGAAAAGGAAACTTATTATAGGGATTTTGTTTATTTGTTTGATTCTTAGTATAAGTATTTATTTGTTTTTGAGTTGGATTGTTAAAAAAGAGTATAAGGAATTGGAAAGATTAAAAAAAGAAAACAGTTTTTTGAAAAGAGAAATTAAAGAGCTTGTAAGTTCAAATTCAAGTTATGAAAAAATATTAAGAACTAAATATGGCTTCATTAAAGAAGGGGAAAAAATAATAATATATTCTAAATAATTTTGTAAAAAATTTTTTTAATAAAAGGGGGCCCAAATACCGCCTGCTGGGGTTGGGTTTTCCCTATTAAAAAGGCGGAATACAAATACCCCAGCCTGAACTATGTGAAAAACATAGTTCAGTAAATTATGTAGGAAATTTATGAGATACATAGTGTTAGAGGGATTTTATGAAGGAGAAGGATTCAGATTTGGAATAGTGGTTAGTAGGTTTAATATATTTATTACTCAAAGGCTTTTAGAGGGAGCTTTAGATGTTTTTAGAAGACACAAAGTTTCTGAGGAAAATATTTGTATTGTTTGGGTACCAGGAGCTTTTGAAATACCTTTGGTAGCTAAAAAACTTGCAGAAACTAAAAATTTTGATGCCATTGTATGTTTGGGTGCTATTATAAGAGGAGCTACTCCTCATTTTGAATACATAGCTGCTGAAGCTTCCAAGGGTATTGCTCAAGTCATGTTAGAAACGGGTATCCCGGTTATTTTTGGAATTCTTACCACAGATACCATAGAACAAGCTATTGAAAGGGCAGGCACCAAAGCAGGAAATAAGGGAGCTGAAGCAGCTTTAGCAGCTCTAGAAATGGTTAATCTTTTAAAGAAAATAGTTTAGAGAGATTTTGAGTTTTAAAGGGAGGAAAGATGAAAACTATTAAAGAACTTAATCTTAAAGGAAAAAAGGTTTTTATAAGGGTAGATTTTAATGTTCCAATAGAGAAGGGGCAAATTTTAGACACTACACGAATTTTGAAAGCGCTTCCCACTATTGAGTATGCCCTAAATTCAGGGGCTAAGATAGTTCTTTGTTCTCACTTAGGAAGACCTAAAGGGAAAAAGGTTCCTGAACTTTCTTTAAAACCGGTTTATGAGTATTTAAAAAAAATTTTTAAAGCTCCCATTAAATTTTTAGAAGAAATAGAGGGGGAGAAATCAGAAAGAGAACTTAACGAGTTAAAAGAAGGGGAGATCTTGTTTTTAGAGAACATAAGATTTTATGAAGGAGAAACTAAAAACGACCCAGAGTTAGTAAGAAAGCTAATTCCTTTTGCAGAGGTTTACATAAATGAAGCCTTTCCAGTTTCACATAGAACACACGCTTCGGTTGTAGGTTTACCTGAGAGAGTTAGAGAAAAGGGAATTGGTTTTCAGGCTCAAAAAGAGCTAAGTTATTTAAGTAGAGTAATAGACACTCCAGAAAAACCTCTTTTCGCGGTAATAGGAGGAAGTAAAGTATCTACCAAGATTGAAGTTTTAAAAAATTTATTAACCAAGGTAGATAAACTTCTTATTGGTGGAGCTATGGCTAATACTTTTTTGTTGGCCAAAAATTTTTCTATAGGTTCGTCCCTAGTTGAAAAAGATTATTTAAGTTTGGCTTTAGAAATTTTAAACTTAGCTGAGGAAAAAGGAGTTAAGGTTTATCTACCTGTTGATGTAGTTGTAAAGAGAAATGAGGAAATAATAGAAATTCCTTTAAATAAAGTAAAAGAGGAAGACCAGATTTTGGACATAGGTTCTGAAACAATAAAATTATTTAGTTTAGCCTTAGAAGGAGCTAAAACCGTAATTTGGAATGGTCCTTTAGGATACTTTGAAGAAGAACCCTTTAGTAAAGGGACTTACTCAATAGCCCGTAAAATAGCTTCTCTTTCTTCTGTTACTATAGCAGGGGGAGGGGATACTTTACTGGCTATTAAACAAGCTGGAACTGAACATGCTTTTTCTTTTCTTTCTACAGCAGGTGGAGCTTTCTTAGAATATTTGGAAGGTAAAGAACTTCCTGGAATAGCAGTTCTTAAAAAGTAGTTTTGGGGGAAGTTTAAAAATGAGAAAGTATCTTTTTGTTGGTAACTGGAAGATGCATAAAACTCTAAGAGAAACAGAAGAATATTTAGGAATTTTTCTTGATAAGTTAGGAGATTTTAAAATTTTGGACAGAGAAATAATTATTGCTCCTCCTTTTACTTCATTAGCTCTGGCAGCTAAGTTGCTTAAGAAAACACCTTTAAAACTTGCAGCTCAAAATGCATGTTGGGAAGAAAGGGGGGCTTTTACGGGAGAAATTTCTCCTGTTATGCTTAAAGAAGTGGAAGTGAGGTATGTAATTTTAGGACATTCAGAAAGAAGACATCTTTTTGGAGAAACAGATGAGATAATAGCTAAAAGGGTTTTTGGGGTTTATAAATTTGGTCTTATTCCTATTTTGTGCGTAGGAGAAACTCTTGAAGAAAGAAAAGCTGGAAAAACTTTAGAGGTGGTAGAAAGACAGCTTAGAGAGGATTTAAAATATTTACAAGAGATAAAAGGGGAAGATTTAGTTATTGCATATGAGCCTGTTTGGGCTATAGGAACAGGAATTAATGCTACCCCTTTTCAAGCAGAGGAAGTGCAAAGTTTTATTAGAAAAAAACTTAGTGAAATTTACTCCTTTGAAGTAGCTAAAAAGGTTAGAATTCTTTATGGAGGAAGTGTTACTCCTGAAAATATTGAAGAGCTAATGAAAGAACCTAACATAGATGGGGTTTTAGTGGGGGGAGCTTCTTTAGAGGCTGAAAAATTTTTTAAAATTTGTATTAGCCAAATAAAAAAAGGAGAACCAAGATGAATATCCAGCAGTGTAGTTTACCAGACTACTCTAATATTTCTCAAGAAATCTTAGAAATTCCCAAGAAATACAGAAGAGTGGTTATTGTAGGAGCAAGTTCTAAACCAGAAAGACCAAGTTACATGGTAATAGAGTATCTTTTAAGAGAAGGTTTTGAAGTTATTCCAGTTAACCCGGTTCATAAGGAAATCTTGGGGCAAAAAGTATATTCATCTTTGGACGAAGTTCCTATTGAATTTAAACCTGAAGTAATAATTATTTTTAGAAAATCTGAAGAGGTTTTACCCGTGGTAGAAAAAGCACTTAAACTTAAACCCAAAATAATATGGCTTCAAGAAGGAATATACAATGAGGAGGCTAAAAGTTTAGCTGAAAAAGAGGGGGTAAAAGTGATTATGAACCTTTGTTTTAAGAAGGTACACATGTTTGGAAAGAAAAGTTGATAGAAAAAAAATGTTAAAAAATAAAAAATTAAAAAAAAGATTATAAATTATTGAAAAAAGTTATAATAAGCGTTAAAAACCTAATTTATTTGAACTTGACAAAATTTTAAAAAATCTTAAGATTTCAAGGTATGATGAGCTACAGTGTAGTTCATTTTTCAGATAAGTGTAAAGGTTGTGCAAAGTGTGTAAGGGCTTGTTTAAAAGCTCATGAAGGGGTATCTAATTGTAGGATTTTTAAAGTAGGAGATCAATTTGCTTATTTTGCTTGTTTACATTGTAAAAAGCCTCAATGTGCAGCTGCTTGTCCAGTTGGGGCTATTAGAAGGGTGGGAGATGTAGTTGCTATTTATTTAGAGGAATGTATTGGTTGTCAGAATTGCGTAGAAGCTTGTCCTTGGGGTGTTCCCAGATTAAATTCTAAAACGGGAACTATTAGTAAATGTGACCTTTGTCATGAAAGGGTAGCTAAGGGAGAAATGCCTTATTGTGTGGCTGCCTGTCCTGAGCAAGCATTAGAGTTAAAAGTAGTTTCTAGTAAGGGGAAGGAGTAAAAATGGGTACTTATTTACCTTTTTTTATTTTTGCTTTTATTCTGTTTGTATTGGGTGTAGGTTTAATTGTGGTTAATAATTTTTTAGCTCCTAGGCGATATTATCCAGAGAAGTATATTCCTTACGAATGTGGACTTGATCCTACTGGAGATGCACGTATTCCTTTTAGGATTAGGTTTTATTTAATTGCGGTTTTATTTTTGGTATTTGATGTGGAAGTAATTTTTCTTTATCCTTGGGCAGTAGTTTTTGAAAATTTAGGTTGGTTTGGTTTTGTAGAGATATTTATTTTTGTAGCTTTATTGTTAGCAGCTTATATATATGCTTGGAGTGAGGGAGCTTTACAATGGGAATAGAAAAGGAAACCATAGAAGTAGCTCCAGGTATTCGGCAGATTCCTAATACCCCTGTTTTTATTACAGTGATTGATAAGGTAATAAATTGGGCGCGAGCTGGTTCTATGTGGCCTGTTACTTTTGGATTGGCTTGTTGTGCTATTGAGATGATGGCAACTGGTGCAAGTCATTATGATTTAGACCGTTTTGGAATTATTTTTAGAGCCTCTCCGAGGCAGGCTGATGTTTTGATAGTTGCGGGAACGGTGACTAAAAAGATGGCTCCTATAGTAAGAAGGGTTTACGATCAGATGCCTGAGCCTAAGTATGTTATCGCTATGGGAAGTTGTGCGTGTTCAGGCGGGGTTTTTAGAACTTATTCTACTGTGCAAGGTTGTGATGAGTTTTTACCTGTAGATGTTTATGTGCCTGGTTGTCCTCCACGTCCTGAGGCTTTGCTTTATGGCCTTTTAACTTTGCAGCAGAAAATAAAGAGTGAATCTAAAAGATGGGGTTTTTGGAGGAGGTAAAGAGTGGAAGAACTTTTGCAAGAACTTCAAGAAAAATTTTCAACCGTAATTTTAAAAATAGAAACAGAAAAAAAAGATTTACCAACTCTTATTTGTAAAAGAGAAGGTTTTTTAGAATTAATTAAGTATTTAAAAGAACAAAAGGGATTTGATTATTTAATAGACCTTTGTGGGGTGGATTACTTAAATTATAAGTATAAAGATTTTGAAGAGCGTTTTGAGGTAGTGTACCATCTTTATAGTATTGCAAATAAATTTTTTTTAAGACTAAAGGTAAGGATTCCTGAAGCTGATTGTTGGCATTATTCAGTTACTCCTCTTTATAAAACTGCTAACTGGTTTGAAAGAGAGTGTTATGACATGTTTGGAATTAGGTTTAAGGGACATCCAGATTTAAGAAGGGTTCTTATGCCTCCAGACTGGGAAGGTCATCCTTTGAGGAAGGATTATCCGTTATTTTTGGAACCGGAACAGGAATGGGAACCATATAAAAAGTTAATAGAAAAACATCAAAGTGAGAGAGGAAGTTAAGTATGTCGCCCTTAATTGAAGTAACTAAGAAAGATATAAATAGTGAAACTTGGGAAGAGCCTTTTTATCTTAATATGGGTCCTCAGCACCCTTCTACTCATGGGGTGTTGCGAATAGTCCTTCATTTAGAAGGAGAGACTATAGTAGATTGTGACCCTATAGTTGGGTATCTTCACAGGGGTGTTGAAAAGTTAGCCGAAAACCTTAACTATAATCAAGCTATTATTTTAAGTGACCGATTAGACTATATTGCTTCTGCAGCTAACAATACAGCTTTTGCTTTGGCTTTTGAAAAAATTTTTAATCTTAAGGTTCCAAGAAGGGCTCAGCTTTTGAGAACAATTGTTTGTGAAATGGCTAGAATTTGCAACCATCTTTTGTGGTTAGCTACTCATGCTTTAGATATCGGAGCTATGACTGTATTTCTTTACTGTTTTAGAGATAGAGAGTGGCTTCTTAATATATTTGAAAAAATTTGTGGAGCTCGGCTTACTCATAGTTATGTTAGGGTAGGAGGAGTGAGGCAAGATTTTACTTCTGAGATTATAGATGAGCTTTATAAATTTACTGAAGAATTTCCTAACAGGATTTTAGACTATGAAACATTGATTGATGTAAATAGAATTTGGCTAAAAAGAACTAAGGGGATTGCAGTGGTTTCTGCAGAGGAAGCTATTAATTTAGGACTTACAGGTCCTTGTTTGAGGGGGTCTGGGGTTCCGTATGATGTAAGAAAGTTTAGGCCTTATGATGCTTATGGAGAAGTTAATTTTATTGTGCCTACGGGAAAAAATGGAGATACCTATGATAGATACCGTGTGAGAATGGAGGAGCTTAGACAATCTAATTCTATTATTCGTCAGTGTTTAGATAAACTTCCTGAAACTGAGGGTCAACCTGTGGTAGCTGAAAATGCTCCTGACCTTTTAATTCCGGAAAAAAGAAAAAGTGTAGTTCCTCAACCTCATCCTAAGAAAGGTTTTATTTTTAAAGCTAAGGAAGAAGACGTAGTTCCTCCAGGAGAAGCTTTTGCTTCTATAGAATCTCCTAAAGGAGAACTTGCGGTTTATGTAGTAAGTGATGGAAGTAACAAACCTTGGAGGTTGAGAATAAGGACTCCTTCTTTTGTTCACATTTCAGCTATTCCAGCTTTGACTAAAGGACATCTTATTGCAGACTTGGTGGCTATAATAGGAACATTGGATGTGGTATTAGGAGATTCTGATAGGTAGGAGGGTTTATGGAGTGGTCTTTATGGTATAGTGTTATTTTAAATTTTATTCTTATTGTAATAGCTTGTGCTATTGTTGCGGGAATTGGACTACTTCATGTAGCTTATTTGACTTATGCTGAAAGGAAAATTATAGCTAGGATGCAGCAAAGACTTGGTCCTAATAGAGTAGGACCTAGGGGTCTTTTGCAGCCTTTTGCAGATATGATTAAGCTTTTAGTTAAAGAAGATATAACTCCTTCAGAAGTAGATAAGCCTATTTTTTGGATAGCTCCTTTAATTTCTCTGGTGTGTGCAGGAACAGGGTTGTGTTTAATCCCCTTATGGAGAACATTTGTTTTAAGTAACATTAATGTAGGTCTACTTTTTATTTTAGCTTTAAGTGCTTTAAGTTCTTATGGTGTGATTTTATCGGGGTGGAGTTCTAATTCAAGATATGCTTTTTTAGGAGGATTAAGAGCTAGTGCTCAAGTAATTAGTTATGAAATAGCTATGAGTTTATCTCTTTTAAGTGTAGTTTTAATGGCAGGTTCTTTAAATTTACAGGATATAATAAGAGCTCAATTGAGTACTCCTTATAAAATTTATATTATACCCCAAATTGTAGCTTTTGTAGTATTTATGATTTCAGCTATAGCTGAATGTAATAGAACGCCTTTTGACCTTCCCGAGTGTGAAAATGAGTTAGTAGCGGGGTATTTTGTAGAGTATTCTGCGATGAAGTTTTCTATTTTTTATTTAGCTGAGTATTTTGGAATGATTGTAATGAGTGCTTTAGCGGTTACTTGTTTTTTAGGAGGTTGGGCGGGTCCTTTTGAAATTCCCTATATTCCTTTCTTTTGGTTTTTATTAAAGCTTTATGCTCTTTTGTTTTTTTACATTTGGGTAAGGGCTACACTTCCTCGTTATCGATATGACCAGTTAATGGGACTTGGTTGGAAGGTTTTAATTCCTGTAGCTTTAGCTAATTTATTTGTAACAGCTGTTTTTAAGTTAATTTTATAGTTAAAAAATTTTAATATAAAGAGGGAAGTGAGGAGATGAACGGTCTGATTCAAAAAATTTTATTTTTAGAAATCTTGAAAGGTTTAGCTTTAACTTTAAAAAAGATGCTTTTTGCGCGTCCGGTAACTATTCAGTATCCTGAAAAGGAGCGTTTAATTCCTGCTCCAGGTTTTAGAGGTCGTCATGCTTTAGTAAGAGATGAAAATACTGGTGATACTGTATGTGTAGCTTGTTTAAGGTGTGTTAGGGTTTGTCCTTCAAGATGTATAAATGTAGAATATGAAGTAGATAAAGAAACTGGTAAAAGAAAAGTTGTTAAATATGAGATAGATGTTTTAAGATGTGTATTTTGTGGATATTGTGAGGAGGTTTGTCCAGTTAATGCTATAGTGCTTACTGAATTTTATGATTATGGTGGAACGACTCGTAAAGACCTTTTCTTTGATAAGGAAAAACTTTTGAAGAATTGGGATGAATTTATAGTTACTCAAAAAAGGCCTTATTTAAATCCTTTCTGGAAGCCTAGAGGAGTGCCTGATAAGTTACTTCCAGCGAAAAAAAGACAATTTATAGGGGTATAAAGATGAGTTGGGATTTATTGATCTTTTATTATTTAGCTATAGTAATGATAGTTTCTACTTTATTTGCTGTATTTTCAAGAAATCCCGTGTATACAGTTTTACTAGTTTTAGTAATGATTATTCATCAAGCTTTTATTCTTTTAACTTTAGGTTCTGATTTTTTAACTGCAGTTCAGATTATTGTTTATGCAGGTGCAGTTTTAGTTTTATTCTTATTTGTAGTTTATTTGATAAATTTAAGGAAAGAAACGCAGTTAAGTATTTTTATTAAAAAGTTTTCGTTAAGTTTTCTTGTTTTTTTGGTTAGTATGTTTTTCTTATTTAAGAACTTAGGAGTTTTATTGGCTTTAAAGCCTACTTTCTCAGCTTATTTACCTTTTGATCTAGAGAAAAACAGTAATGTGTGGTGGATAGCTAACTACTTATTTACTAACTATTTACTTCAATTTGAAATTTTAGGGGTTATTTTATTAGTTGCTATTTTTGGAGTTGTATTTTTACTTAGAAAAGTAAAGGAGGTAGGTTAAGTGTTAACTCAAGCTCATTATTTAGCTCTTTCTTCTATACTATTTTTAATAGGACTTTTTGGATTAGTGTTTAGAAGAAATTTAATTGTTATTTTAGTTTCTATTGAGATAATGCTTAATGCTATTATTATTCTTTTTGCATCTATTTCTTATTATACTAAGGATACAAGTGGATATGTTTTAGTTTTTCTGATAATAGCTATGGCGGCAGCTGAAGCTGCTATAGGATTAAGTTTGGTGGTTTTGATATATAGAAAGCTTAAGAAAATTTATTCTGATGAAATTAGCTTTTTTAAGGGGTAAGATATGGTAGAAAAGTCTTTAGAGGTAATTAGAGAATTTAATTTATCTGTTGTCTTAGTTCCCTTTTTGCCTTTCATAGCAAGTATAATTGTATTACTTTTTGGTAGAGTTAGTTCTTTCTTTAGAGAGAAGCCCTATATTTTACCTGTAGGAGCACTTTTTATAAGTTTTATTTTAAGTTTAAAGCTATTATTTGAGGTGATAGGAGGAAAAATATATGATTTTGATTTATATAGTTGGATAGTGGCTGGTCATTTTAAAGTAGGGGTAGGATTTTTAGTTGATCCTCTTTCTGTGATGATGGCTTCGATGGTAACTTGTTTGTCTTTTTTAATTCATGTCTATTCTATTGGTTATATGGCAGGTGATCCAGGATACTATAGATATTTTTCTTATATATCTTTATTTACTTTTAGTATGTTAATGTTAGTTCTTTCTAATAATTTAGTTCAGTTATATTTAGGTTGGGAAGCTGTGGGACTGTGTTCTTATTTTCTTATTGGTTTTTGGTATGAAAAAAAGAGTGCCTCAGATGCTGCCAAGAAGGCTTTTATAGTAAATAGAGTAGGAGATTTTGGTTTTGCTTTGGGGGTTTTTGCAGTTTTTTATTATACAGGCACAGTTTATTATCATGAAATTTTTCCAAAACTTCCTCTCTTAGCAGACCTTTATTTAACTTTTGGAGATTGGGGTATTCATGTTCCTTTCTTAGCAAGTTTTTTACTTTTCTGTGGGGCTATGGGTAAAAGTGCTCAATTTCCTCTTCATGTTTGGCTTCCTGATGCTATGGAAGGTCCAACTCCAGTTTCAGCTCTAATCCATGCTGCTACGATGGTTACTGCAGGAATTTTTATGGTTTCAAGGTTACACAGTCTATTTGAAATGTCTATTTATGCTATGGCAATGGTAGCTTTTGTAGGTGCTTTTACTTGTTTCTTAGCAGCCACAATTGCTCCTACTCAATTTGATATTAAAAGAGTAATTGCTTATTCAACTCTTTCTCAGTTAGGTTATATGTTTATGGCCTGTGGGGTAGGAGCTTTTGCGGTAGGCATGTTTCATCTATTTACTCATGCTTATTTTAAAGCTCTTCTCTTTTTAGGAGCTGGAAGTATTATTCATGCTTTACATCATGCTCCTGATCCAAATGATATAAGAATTATGGGTGGTTTAAAAAGATATATGCCTATTACTTATATTACTTTTCTTATAGCTAGTCTTTCTATTTCTGGAGTTCCAGGATTGGCAGGATTCTTTAGCAAAGATGAGATTTTAGCTCATGCTTATTTTTCTGTTTATCCTTGGGGTAAAATTATTTGGTTAATTGGATTAGTTGTGGCTTGTTTTACAGCTTTTTACTCTTTTAGAATCTTTTTTAAGGCCTTTTTTGGAGAATTTAGAGGAAGAGAAGTACTTCACGGTAAAGAACCACACGAATCTCCCAAGGTTATGACTATACCCTTAATTATTTTAGCTTTAGGAGCCATTTTTTCTGGATGGCTTAGTATTCCTCATAGTTTAGGAGGTGGAGCTCACTTTGTTGAATTTTTAGAACCCTCTGTGGGGCATCCTAAGTTAGTAGAAGTTGACCATACTGTAGAATATATATTAATGGTTCTTTCAGTATTAGCAGGACTTTTTGGAATTTTCTTAGCCTGGCTGGTTTATGTAAAAAGCCCATCTTTAGAAACAGCTTTTTCTTCTAGATTTAGAAGAATCTACACTTTCCTTTTTAGAAAGTGGTTATTTGATGAACTTTACTATTATACCATAGTTAAACCAACTTTATGGGTTTCTAATTTTGTAGTGCGTCTTATTGTAGATACTTTTGTAATTGATGGTACAGTAGATGGTTCTGCTTATAGTATAAACAATATTGGTTCAGGTTTAAGAAGACTTCATAGTGGGATTATAAATTATTATAGTGTTTTTATTCTTTTGGGTATAGTAATTTATTTTATAGTATTTTACATTTTAATAAGATAATGTGAGCGGAGGCGGTTATGACATCTACTCTTCCTAATATTCTTTCTTGGATCCTTTGGTTGCCCTTAATTGGTATAGTAATTTTATTTTTTCTTCCTAGAAAAAATGAAACAGCGATAAAGTGGGTTTCATTTATTGTTATTCTTATTGATTTTATTCTAACCTTAATTCTTTTGGGTTATTTTGATTTTTCTAATCCGAATTTTCAGTTTGTAGAAAAGAGAAAGTGGATAGATTTTATTAATTCTTACTATTATTTAGGAGTTGACGGAATAAGTGTTTTGTTTGTTCCTCTTTCAGCTTTAGTAACTTTGCTTTGTATTTTGATTTCTTGGGATTCAATTAAAGATAAAGTTAAAGAATTTTATCTTTCTTTGTTAGTTACTAATATTGCTATGATTGGAGTTTTTTGTGCTTTGGATTTACTTCTTTTTTATCTTTTTTGGGAAGCAATTTTAATTCCTATGTATTTAATTATTGGAATTTGGGGTGGACCAAGAAGAATTTATTCTACTATTAAGTTTTTCCTTTATACTTTCATAGGTTCTGTTTTCATGTTGATTGCTATAATTTATCTTTATATTAAGTTTGGAACTTTTGAATATACAGCTCTTTTAGGAAAGGATTATCCTTTACACATAGAAAAGTTATTATTTTTAGCTTTTGCTATAGCCTTTGCCATAAAAGTTCCAATGTGGCCTGTTCATACTTGGTTACCTGACGCTCATACTGAGGCTCCTACTGCAGGTTCTGTAATTCTTGCTGGAATTTTAATTAAAATGGGAGGATATGGTTTTGTAAGATTTTGTTTACCTCTTTTTCCAGAGGCAACTTTATTTTTTGCTAAAGCTATTTTAGTGTTATCGGTAGTTGCCATAATTTATGCTGGTTTTGCTTGTCTTGCTCAAGAGGATCTGAAAAGACTTATTGCTTACAGTTCAGTGAGTCACATGGGATTTGTTACTTTGGGAATTTTTTCTTTAAATCCGATAGGGCTTCAAGGAGCTATTTTACAGATGATAAATCATGGAATTGTAACAGGTGCTTTGTTTATGTGTGTAGGGGTAGTATACGACAGAACTCATAGTAGAGCTATAAGTTACTATGGTGGTCTAGCAACTACTATGCCACTTTATGCAGCTTTCTTTATGGTATTTACTTTAGCTTCTATAGGTCTTCCAGGAACTAATGGATTTATAGGAGAATTTTTGATCCTTTTGGGAAGTTTTTTAAATAATAAGGTAGTTACAGCTTTTGCAGCTACAGGGGTAATTATTGGAGCAGCTTATATGCTGTGGCTTTATCAAAGAGTATTTTTCCAACAGGTTAATCCTAATGTAGTGGGATTGGAACCTCTTAAGGTTAATGAATTGGTAGCCCTTGTTCCTATGGTTATTTTAGTATTTTTAATTGGGTTTTTCCCTAATTTGTGTTTGGATTTTATGAGAGCTTCAGTTGAGGCTTTAGTAATGAATTTTAAATAGAGGTATGGAGGAAGTTTATGGTGTTACAATTACCACAACTGAATTTTTCTATTATTGGAGTTGAAATTTTACTGCTTTTAGTAGCTTCTTTAATTTTTTTAATAGATAAGTTCATTTCTAATAAAAATTATGCCTTTTTTCTTTCTTTAGTTACTGTATTTATCTGTGCTATTTTAGTCCTTTTTACTCCTTTTGGAGAATTTACACAAGCTTATAAAACAGACTTTTACTCTTCTACTGTTAAACTTTTTTTAATTTTTGGAACTCTGTTGGTACTTTTGATTTCTTATAATTATTTAAATTCTTATACTTATATAAACTTTGGGGAATATTATGCTTTAATTTTATTCTCTTTAATGGGTGCTTTTTTAATGCTTTCTGCTATGGATTTGGTTACTATTTATTTAAGTATAGAGTTGATGAGTTTTCCAGTTTATTTTTTGATAGCTATTAATTATGCTTATAATAAACCCTCTTTAGAAGGTTCTTTAAAATATTTTATAGTAGGTAGTTTGTCCTCAATATTTTTATTACTAAGTTTAGGAGTAATTTATTATTTTACAGGAACTTTTTATCTTAAGGAAATTTTTGTTAAGTTGAGTGAAAGTCCGTATAAAAAAGAACTTCTTTTAGCTGGAATGCTTTTATTAGTTAGTTTTTCTATTAAGTTATCCATGGTTCCTTTCCACATGTGGGCTCCAGATGCTTATGAAAGTGCTCCTGTCCCTATAACCAGTTTCATAGCATCTTTAGTAAAATTTGCTGCCATGGCAACTTTAGTAAAAATCATTATCATTGCTTTTAATCCTTTGAGGGTCCAGCTAGGCCAACTGCTTATTCCTATTATTTTATTAAGTATTTTAGTAGGAAATATAATGGCTATAAAACAAGATAATATTATAAGAATGTTAGCTTATTCATCTATAGCCCATGCTGGTTATGCTGGATTAGGTTTGATAAGTGCAGATTTTGTAGGTTATGCTTTTATCATTTTTTACATGCTAATTTATCTTATAATGACTCTAGGAATTTTTTCTATTTTAGTAGTTTTTGCTAATTCTCAAAGAGAACTTTTAAGTATTCCTAATATGGCTGGTCTTAGTAAAACTATACCTTTTATGAGTTTTTTAATCCTAATTTTTATGTTTTCTTTAGCAGGTGTTCCTCCTACTGCAGGTTTTATGGCTAAATTTTATATCTTTTTATCTCTGGTAAAAAGTCAGTATGTATGGGTTGCAGTTTTAGGTATAGCTTTTTCAGTAATAGGAGCTTATCCTTATTTAAGGGTTATTAAAGTGATTTATATGGATGAAGAAAAATTAACTGGAGTTAGTTATCGTTACAATTGGTCTTTCGTTATTCCAGTAGGTATAACTTCTATTTTAGTTTTGTTAATAGGAATTTATCCTAAACCCGTCGTAGAATTCGTTCAAAGAACTTTGTTTTTATACCTTTCTACTTTATATTTCCCTCACTAAGTTTTTCTTTTTTTCTTTTTAATTTTTAGTACCCGGGTCTAAGTTTTTCCCGGGATATTTTTTCTTTTTTGTATTTTTAGGCATACTTTTTGATAATTTTAAAATAAACACTTAGAAACTTTTGAAGGTGGTGAAAATGGACAATACTATTTTCTTTTGGAAGTTTTTAAACAATTTAAATGTTTCTACTCAGAGATCAAAGTCCAACTTAAACTTAAATTCAGAGGAAAATTTTTCTTTTTTAGTTGCAGAGTTTTTTAACATATTGATAAACTATTTATATTTTGATAAAAATTTAGATTCTAAAAGCCTGTTTTTGACTAACATTAATAACTATAATGACGAAGGTGAAGTAAAAAGTGATTTAGTTTTAAAGTATAATTTAAAAAGTGATGAAAGTAAGGTAATTTTTGATAATTTAGAAAATTTTAAAAGTTTAAGTAAAATTTTTAAGAGAGAAGAAAATTTTGACAAGTCATTTGAGGAAAAAATTTCCTTTGAGGTTGGTTTTAAATTTTTTCCTGTATTTGAGCTTTTTTTGAAAAATTTTGATTTAAATTTAAAAGAAAGAGAGAGTTTAAATGATGGAATTTTTAGTAGCGTCTTACTAGATGGAGTTCTTAAAGCAGGTTTTCTAGAATATAAAATTATATCTGAGGAAAGTGAAAAAAGATACAAAAATCAAGAGGACTTAAAAAATTTGGAAATGGTTGTTAATAAAGAAGATTTTGAGCAAGGTGTTGTTTATAAAATAGAAAAAACAAATGAGGAGCAAAAAAAAGAAAAAGTTCAAACTACTGTGGGGGAGGAAGAGACTTTTAATGTAGATGAGGAGATGGATAAATTGTGTTTTAAAGATAAAACTCTAAGTGGAGAATTGGAGAAAGTTAGTGAGGAAGAAAAGAAGATAATACTTAGTATGAAAACAGATAATTTTCAGACGGAGGCATGTAAAAAAAAGGAAGCAGGAAGTGAGGTAGTAGGAGATAAAAGAAAAGAGGTATTTATTGAAAAGATAGACAAGGTAGAAAAGATAATAAAAAATTCTGGGGAAATTAGAGAAATGGAGAGCCAGTTTTTGATAAGAGATAAATGGGAAGGGTATGATAAAGATAATAAAGATTTAAAAACTATTTTTGAAGAGTTAAAAATTAAAGAAGAAGGTAATTTAGATGGAATTAAAGTATCAAAGTTAGAGTTTAAAATTGAAGAAGGTAAGTTAACTCAAGGAATAGAGAGGCAAATAAAGATTTATAAATTGATTGAGTTGATTAAAAACGAAGTTCTGAAGATAAAAAAAGGAAATGGGGATGTAGGGATAATTAAAATTGAAGATAATGTTATAGGTAAAATGGATATAGAAGTTAGAGTTAAAGGAGAGGAGGTAAGAATATTAAGTAAAGTAGAAAAGTTAGAAGTTATGCAAGAATTTAAAAATTTTATTGTTGAAATTAGGCAAAGTTTAGAGGACATTGGTTTAAAACTTAAAGATTTTCAAATTTTATTAGGCACGAATTTTGATTTAAAGACAGGGGAAGAGGGGGTTAATAGTAGAAGAGGAAAAGAAAAGTTTAATAAACAAGTTAATTCTTTAAACTTAGGTTTAGATTCAGAAAAAGGAGAAGTTTTTATATGGAAGGAAAATTTTAAAGGAAATTTTTATTTTATAGTATAAGTTAGGATAAAGGAGGAAAAAGATGGTAACCAAAGTTGAGGAAAAAGTTTATCAGGGTACTACCTTAACTAGGACTCCTAAAAAGATTTTAGAGAAAGAAGATTTTATAAAACTTTTTATTACTCAGCTTCAGTATCAAGACCCTATGAATCCTATAGAAAATCATGAGATGGCTATGCAATTAGCTCTTTTTAATCAGGTAGACCAACTTTTTAGTTTAAACGACTCTGTTAAAGATATAAAGAACTTGATTCAAAGTTTTTCTTTTGGTATGGTATCTTTTTTAGTGGATAAAAAAGTTAAGTTAGAGTCTAATTTAGGACGGGTTGAGAATGGTAATTTTTTAGGTGGGGAATTTTTTTTAAAAGAGCCTGCCAATAAAGTTTTGATTATTATAAAAAACAAAACTGGGAAGGTGATAAAAACTATAGAACTTAATGGAGTACCGAAAGGAAATCATAAAATTGAATGGGATGCTACAGACCAAATGGGAAATAAAGTTTCTGATGGGAATTATTATTTTTCAATTCAAATTTTAGATGGAAATGGAAGGGTTACTACTGATCTTACTCCAATAATGACTGGTAAAGTTACAGGAGCTCAATTTGGAGAAGAACTAAAATTAGTTATAAATGAAGAATTAACAGTTAATTTAAATCAGATTAAAGAGGTGATAGGAGGCTAAGGAAATGAGTCTTATAGGAAGTTTATTTATAAGTTATTCTGGACTTTATGTTAATACTGTAGCTACTAAAGTTACTGCAGATAACTTGGCTAATCTTAATACTACAGGTTTTAAAGGGAATAGATGTGAGTTTTTAAATGAGGTAATAGATAGCTCCCGAGAAGTGTTTAGATGTGAGGGATATGGGAGTTTTGTGAAAAGTATTAGTACAATTTATACTCAAGGAGGGCTTCAAACTACAGACATACCAACTGATTTAGCTATTTTGGGTAAAGGATTTTTTATAGTGAAAGATTCTAAAGGGAATATTTTTTATACTAGAGATGGACAGTTTTATGTAAATGAAGTAGATGAAAACAATTTTGCTTTGCAAAACAGTTTAGGTATGTATTTATTGGGAGCAGAGCCTGATGCTCAAACTATGGATATAAATGCTTTAAAACCTTATTTAATTCCCAAAGTAATGCTTCCTAAGGGAAGTTCTAAAATCTCTGTTCAACTTATTTTTGATAGTCGAATTACAACTAACAAGAGAAATCTTTTAGAAAATTATAGTTTTAATAAAGATAATCCTGATATTCCTTTAAAAGATGGTCAGTATGATTATGTTTGGGAATTTTCTATTTATGATACTTACGGAAACAGAGTTAATTTAAAACTTTACGCAGACAGAGGAGAAAACATAAACGAATACGAAGTTTTGCTTGCTTTGTCTGACCCAACTTTGGATAAAAGGGGAGAGGGTCAATACAAAGGAGCTTTTCTTTACGGAAAATTAATTTTTGGAACCTCTGGAGATATTATATCAGCAGAGTTTTCAGAAATTTCAAATACAGAAGGAACTTTAACTTCTATAGACTTAAATAAAATAGGATATCCAAAATTTACTCTCAATATAGAAGGTAATATCCAAGAAATTACTTTTGACTTAGGATTTAGAGTAAAAGAAGATGGAAGTCTTGAAAGGAAAGTTAATGCTAGTGCACTTATGGCCAATGCTTTTTCTCAACTATTTTACGACCAAGACGGTTATCCTATGGGTATTTTTGACAGAATTGAAATTATAACGGAAGAAGGGCTTATTATAGCCTGGTATACCAATCAGCAACAAGCTGATGTATCTCGGATTTTTCTGGCAGACTTTACAGGTTATGAAGAAAGCCTTGAAAAAGTAGGAAATAACTTATTCAGAGCAAAGTCTGGTGTAAAACCTTTTATTTTTGCTCCAAGTTCTTTTGAAAGAGGAAGGATTATGTCCGGAGCTCTTGAAACTTCTAATGTAGATATAGCTAATGAGATGCTTAATCTTATAGTTCTTCAGAGGGCTTTTCAGAGCAATGCCAGAGTTATGAGTACTGCAGATCAAATGATGGAAGACTTTATGAAAGAGGTTTAGTTATTTAATTAAAGAACAAGTATAAATTTCATAAAGGGAGGTGTAAGTTATGGGTTTAACGGATGCTCTGTATACTGGAACAAGTGGACTTAGGGCTCTTGGGCATGGAATGAGTGTTATAGGAGATAATGTTTCCAACTTAAATACTACTGGGTTTAAAGGTTCAAGAATAACTTTTAGTGATGTTATGGCTCAAAGTATTAATACAGCTGCAGGTTCAGGGCAACTTGGAAGAGGAGCAAGTATTCAAGCACTTTATCCTCAATTTACTCAAGGAGCTTTTGAATCTACAGCTAATCCTACTGACATGGCTATAGCAGGTGCAGGTTTTTTTATTTTAAGAAATCCTCAAGCTATAGGAGGAATTTTTTATAGCAGAGACGGACAGTTTGTAATAGATAAAGAAGGTTACTTAGTTAATCCTCAAGGATTAAGAGTTCAAGGCTGGAGAATTGATGAGACTACCAATGATATAGTAGGTACTTTAACTGATATAAGAATAGACAGAACTTCTCCCCCTGTTAAAACTTCTAAGATAGATGTGATAACTAACTTAGATGCCAGAGAAGAAAAAATAGACATAGGAGCATTTGATATTAATAATAATACTCTTTATGCACTTTGGGATGCAACACGAGGAGAAGAACCTATTCCCTCTACAGCTTATACTTATAGAACTTCTCTCTTAATTTACGATTCTCTTGGAACCCCTCATGAAATCACCATTTATTATAGACCCGTAACTACAACTATAGGAACTCAGATCAAAAATGTATATGAATTTTTAGTAACTTGTAATCCTAATGAAGACTTAAGAGAATTTGCCAGAGAAGACCTTAATCAACAGAAAGAGGGAGTTTTAATGTACGGAATGCTTGAGTTTGATACTCAAGGAAATGTAATAAGATTCTTAAATACCTATAGGTTAAATCCTGTAACTGGGAATTTAGTTCGTTTGATAGATGAAACAGGACTTCCTGATAGTGATACCTCAGATGAAGATGTAAGTTTTAGTGATGGTTCTTTTGATGCTCTTGGACCAACTGGTTATCCTTTAATGATAGCAGATTTTTTGGGTATAGAAATAGATACAAGTATTCCCAAATCTCAAGCAAGGGAACAGCTTCAACTTATAGAGCTTAACTTTGGATATTATTATAAAACACTTACTGATACCCAGGTTAGGCAAGAAGCTATAAGGACTACCCAGTATGCAGCTCCATCTGCTACAATTTTTTATGACCAGAATGGTTTTGGTCCAGGTGCTTTGGAAAGTATTGCAGTAGATAATGAAGGAAGAATAAGTGGAGTTTATTCAAATGGAAGAATAGTTCCTCTCTGGATGGTGGGTTTGGCTAACTTTAATGCTCCAGAGAGGCTTCAAAAGGTAGGAAGTAACCTCTTTAGAGAAACTACTCATTCAGGTCCACCTTTAACAGGAAAACCTGGAACAAATGGTTTGGGAACCATTGCTCCAAATTCTCTTGAACAATCTAATGTTGACCTAGGAGAACAATTTGTAAAAATGATTATTTTCCAGAGGGGTTTTCAAGCTGATGCGCGAATAATTACAGTTTCAGACAGTATGCTTGACGAACTTATTAATCTCAAACGTTAAAATCTTGAAGTTAACTTAGTTTAGTGTTAAGCTTTTAAAGCTAGAAATCCTTGGGAAGGGAGGAGCCTTATGCGGTTTCGTTCTAAATTTTTTTATGAAAGAGCACTTAAAGTTATTCCAGGAGGAGTAAATAGTCCGGTTAGGGCATGTAAAGCCGTTAAAAGTGAACCAATTTTTTTTGAAAGAGGAGAAGGAGCTTATCTAATAGATGTAGACGGAAACCGATATATTGACTATGTTTGTTCTTGGGGTCCTTTGATTTTGGGACATGCTCATCCTGAGGTTATAGCAGAAATATATTTTGCAAGCAAAAGAGGAACAAGTTTTGGAGCTCCAACTTGGCAGGAGGTAGAACTTGCAGAGCTTATAAAAAATTGTTTTCCTTCTATTGAGAAGTTGCGTCTGGTTAATTCTGGGACAGAGGCTACTATGAGTGCTATAAGACTTGCCAGAGCTTACACTGGTAGAAAAAAAATTATTAAATTTGAAGGTTGCTATCATGGGCATGTGGATTCTCTTTTAGTTAAAGCTGGCTCAGGTTTGGCAACCTTTGGAATACCAGCAAGCCCAGGCATTCCGGAAGAATTAACTTCCCACACCTTAAATCTTCCCTTTAACAATTTTGAAGCTGTTAAAAAAACCTTTGAAAGTTATGGAAAAGAAATTGCAGGAGTAATTGTAGAACCTGTTCCAGGAAACATGGGAGTAGTTTTGCCTAAAGAAGGTTTTTTAGAATTTTTAAGAGAAATAACCCAAAAATACGAAACCCTTCTTATATTTGATGAAGTGATAACAGGATTTAGACTGGGAATTTCTGGAGCCCAGGGTAAGTATGGAATTTTCCCAGACCTTACCTGTCTTGGTAAAATTATAGGAGGAGGTTTACCTGTGGGGGCTTATGGAGGAAAAGAAGAAATTATGAATCTTGTAGCACCAGAAGGACCGGTTTATCAGGCAGGTACCCTTTCTGGTAATCCTATAGCAGTTTCTGCAGGATTAGCTACTCTTAAAGAACTTTTAAAACCGGGAGTTTACGAAAAATTAGAAATAATCTCTCAGCAACTGGAAGAAGGCTTAAAAGAAGTGTTAAAAAGTTTGAGACTTTCATATAAAGTTAACAGAGCAGGGTCCATGTTAACTCTTTTCTTTACCGAAAGGGAGGTTGTAGACTTTGAAACAGCTTTAGGTTGTGATGCTGAGAAGTTTGCTATATTTTGGCAAAAAATGCTTAAAGAGGGAATTTATCTTCCGCCATCTCAGTTTGAAGCCTGGTTTTTATCTTTAGCTCATAGAGAAGAGGAAGTTGAAAAAACAATAAAAGCTGTTTATAAGGTTCTAAGAGAAATAATATAAGTTTTATTTTTCAGGTTTTTTAATCCAGGGCATAAGAGCTCTTAACTTTTTACCGATTTCTTCTATGGGATGTTCGGCTTCTTTTTTTCTTAAAGCATTTAATACCGGTCTTCCAGCTTGGTTTTCAAGAATCCATTCTCTTGCAAACTCTCCGCTTTGTATTTCCTTTAAAATTTTTTTCATTTCAGCTTTTACTGACTCATTTATAACTCTTGGTCCACGAGTTAAATCTCCATATTCTGCAGTATCACTTATAGAGTATCTCATAAAGGATAGCCCTCCTTCATAAATCAAATCTACAATGAGCTTTAGTTCATGTAAACATTCAAAGTAAGCTATCTCAGGCTGATATCCTGCTTCTACTAAAATTTCAAAACCAGCTTTAATAAGAGCTGATACGCCTCCACAAAGAACTACTTGTTCTCCAAAAAGGTCAGTTTCTGTTTCTTCTTTAAAGGTGGTTTCAATCACACCTGCTCGTGTTCCACCAATTCCTTTAGCATAGGCTAAAGCTTTAGAGAAAGCCTCACCTGTTGCATCTTGATAAATAGCTATTAAACAGGGAACTCCTGCTCCCCTTTCAAATTCTCTTCTTACTAAATGTCCAGGTCCCTTAGGAGCAACCATACCTACATCTACTTCTTTAGGAGGAACAATTTGATTATAGTGAATATTAAAACCGTGAGCAAAAAGAAGCATTTTACCAGGTTTTAAAACAGGTTCAACTTCTTCTTTGTAGACTAAAGGCTGAGTTTGGTCAGGTAAGAGAAACATAATCAAGTCGGCTTGTTCACAAGCTTCTTTTACAGAAACAGGTTCAAATCCGTGAGATTTAGCCTTTTCCCAGCTTTTACTTCCTGGTCTTAAACCCACTATTACTTTCAGTCCAGAATCTCTTAAATTTAAAGCATGAGCATGCCCTTGACTTCCGTATCCTAAAACTGCTATAACTTTGTCTCTTAAAACAGAAAGGTCTATATCTTCATCTTTATAAACTTTCATTCGTGACCTCCTTGTTAAATATTTTTTTAATTTTAAAAGTTTTTTCAAGTATAACACTCAAATAAAAAAACAACAAGAAAAAAGTTTTACTTTAGTTTATTAACTTTTATTTTTTCTAAAGGGTTTGGCAATAAGGTTTTGTCTTTTAAAAATTTTAGTATAGAAAAATTCTTTATATCAAAGATTTTTAAAAGATAAGTTTTGGAACTAAGTTTCTCTAATATAATTTTTTTATCTTCATCAAAATTTTCTAATTTTAAAATTTGCCAAGGGTCAAAAATTTCATAAATTTCTTCTTTTTTTTGAGGTAATTTAGGTTTTTCCAAACTTATTTTAGCTTTTTTTATTTTAAGTCCTGGATAAAGTTCTAGATTTACTAAAACCTTTTCCAAATTTTTTTGTCCTGTAGCAATAGCTATATATTCTTCTTCTGAACTTATACCTATAGCAAGAGCTTTATCTACTAAAATTTTAGGATGAGGATGAAATCCTGAGGTGTAAATTAAAGGAATATTTAAACGATTTAGAATCAAAATAAATAGTCTGATTATTTCTAATTGAGAAAGGAAAATAGCTTTGTCTTTTTTAGTATAAAAAATTTCGTACCAAAATTCACCTTCACTTTTAGGGTATTTAATCTTTATAACAGAAATTTCTTTTTTAGTAGAAGTAGCTAACCGAGGTTTAAAGTATGTATTACAGGTTCCACAATTGGAGCACTTAATTTTACAATCTTGGGTAATTTTTTCTTTATAAGCTTTTTCTTTTTCTCTGATTAAAAACTCTTTAGAAACTCTCAGGTCTATATGGTCCCAAGGAAGAGATTCATTTAGGTTTCTCTCTCTAAGGTAGTCTTCTAAATGTATTTTCAATTCTTCTGCTGCTTCTTTCCATATTTTTAGGTTAAAAAAATCTTGCCAGCTATCAAGTCTTGCACCTTTTTGATAAGCTCTTTCTATGAGAGAACTCAATTTTCTGTCGCCTCTTGCAATAACACCTTCTAAAAAACTTTGTTCTGGATAATGATGTTTGAAAGCTTTTAAAGGGAGGAGCTGTTTTAAAAAAGAAATTTTCTGATAAGCTTCCTCTATAGAAATTTGTTTTTCCCACTGAAAAGGGGTATGAGGTTTTGGGACAAAGATAGAAGCTGAAATTGTGATTTCTAGTTTTGGGAAACATTTTTTAAGTTTTTTATAAATCTGGGATATTTCTTTTAGGTCTTCTTCGGTTTCTGTAGGAAGTCCTATCATAAAATAAAGTTTTACTTTTTTCCATCCTAGTTTATAAGCTAATTCCAAGTCTTTCCAAAGGTTTTCTATATTAATGTCTTTATTAATTACTTTTCGTAGTCTTTCAGTTCCAGCTTCTGGAGCAAGAGTTAATCCAGTTTTTCTACCAAATTTTATAAACTCAAGAAGTTCTTCACTTAAACTCCCTACTCTTAAAGAAGGAAGTGAAAAGAAAAATCTTCTGGGAAATTTTAAATAAAAACATATTTTTAAGAGTTTAAGAAGTTTACTTAAAGATGAATAATCGCAGGTAGAAAGAGACATAAGAGAAGCTTCAAAGTAACCGGTTTTTTTGAAATTCTGATAAAGTTCTTTTATAATTAATTCAGGCTGTTTCTCTCTTAAAGGACGGTAATATATTGAAGCTTCACAAAATCTACATCCCCTTGTACATCCTCTCGAAATTTCAAGAGGTATTCGGTCGTGAGATAAAGGAATAACCGGGATTCCAAATTCATAAAAAAAATTACTTTGATTTAAATCTCTAACAATTCTTTTTTGAGTTTTATTTTTAAATACTGGAACATAAACTCCTTCTATTTTAGTTAAAGCTTCTAATAATTTAACTTTTTTGTCTCCCGAAAACTTCCATTCTTTTATAACTTCTAAAACCTCAAAAATTACTTCTTCTCCATCTCCAATTATTATAGCGTCAAAAAAGTCAGCTATTGGTTCTGGATTACCAGAACAGGGACCACCCCCCAACACTATAGGATATCTTTCATTTCTTTCTTCAGCTCTAAAAGGTATACCACTTAAATCTAAAAGATTTAAAATTCCCGTTACTAAAAGCTCATAAGCATAACTTACTCCTATTACATCAAATTCTTTTAAAGGTTTTCTATAATTAAGGCTCAAAAGAGGAAAATTTAAAGTCTTTAGTTCTTTTTCAAAATCAGGAGCTACTGGAAAACATAGATCTGAAAGGTATTCAGGTGATTTATTAACTAAGTAACTTAAAATTATTATTCCCAAGTGAGAACGTCCAATTTCATAAAGATCTGGATAACAAAAACAGATCTTTAACTTACTTTTTTCCCAGTCTTTTTTTATAAAAAAAGGTTCCTCTCCTATATATCTTGAAGGTTTACGAACTTTTATTAAAATCTCATAAGGATAGTCTTTTTTCACATTTTTAAATTTAATTCATGTTTTATTTTTTAGGAATAGACTTAGCCGGAACTAAAAATACCTGGGCTGTAAGCTTAGAAAAAAAAGGGAATTATTTAAGTTTAACAGAAACGCTTTCTTTAAAAAAACCTGAACAACCTCTTGCTATAAAAGATTTATTTGAAGTAGTTTCTTTTTGTACGAAAAATAGAGTTCTTTCAGTAGCTATAGATGCACCTTTAAGCTTTTCTCTTTCAAACTTAACTGGATTTAGACTTTCTGATATAAAGCTTAAAGAAATGCTTCCTAAAAATGCTAAAAAATGGGTAGTATCCTATCATGCTCTTATGGGAGTGCCTATTAGAGCTTTTCTTTTAGCTCAAGAAATTTCTACTTATTGTGGAACTATTCTTGAAACCCATCCTAGAGCTTGTTTTTACTTTACTTTACCAGAAGATAAAAAATACTTAGCTTTTGAATATAAGAAAAGAAAACTTACCGAAGAAGAAAAAAGCTTTTTACTGCAGTTTCTTTTTAAAAAGTTTCACCTCAAGTTTCTTTTTTCTTTTTCTCTTAATGAAGGTATACTAGATGCTATTTTTTGTGCTTTAGTTGCAAGTTTTTATATTTTTTTTCCAGAAAAGTTATATTTTTTACCTTCTGAAAGTGGATTAAAAGGTTTTGGTCCTTTTGTTCTGCTCTTTTAATTTTTAAAAGCTGTTTTAAAATGAGGTAAAAATTAAATCAAAGGAGTTGAAGATATTATGCTTTCTAGAATTTTAAGTTTTATTTCTAAAGATTTGGCTATTGATTTAGGAACTGCAAACACTCTAATTTATTTAAAAGGGAGGGGAATAATTCTTAGAGAGCCTTCGGTTGTAGCAATAAGAGAAGATGGAAGGTACAAAAAAGTTTTAGCTGTAGGAGAGGAAGCTAAAAAGATGGTTGGAAAAACTCCAGGCACTATTAAAGCTATTCGTCCGTTAAGAGAAGGAGTGATTGCAGATTTTGAAGTGACAGAAGCTATGATTAGGTATTTTATCCAAAGAGTCCATAACAGAAGTTACTTAGTAAAGCCTAGAATTATTATTAGTGTTCCTTCAGGGACTACTCAAGTGGAAAGAAGAGCGGTTAAAGAAAGTGCTGAAAGTGCTGGGGCTAGAGAAGTTTATCTTATTGAAGAACCTATGGCGGCTGCCATTGGAGCAGGGCTTCCTATAACAGAACCCATTGCTAATATGATAGTAGACATAGGTGGAGGCACTACAGAGGTAGCCGTAATATCGCTAGGTGGAATAGTGGTGAGTCATTCTATAAAAGTTGCGGGAGATAAAATAGATGAAGCCATTCAACAATACATTAAAAGAAAGTACAATCTGTTAATCGGGGAAGCAACTTCAGAACAGATTAAAATTCAAATTGGAACTGTTATAGCTGAAGAACCTTATGAAGAGATGGAAATTAAAGGTAGAGATTTAGTAACTGGTATACCTAAAACTATTGTGATTAACTCTAAAGAAGTTCAAGAAGCTATCAAAGAACCTGTAGAATTGATCGTTCAGGCTATTAAACTTGTTTTAGAAGATACTCCTCCGGAGCTGGCTGCTGATATAGTAGATAGAGGAATTATCTTAACTGGAGGAGGAGCGCTTTTGAAAAATTTAGACAAATTAATTGAACAAGAAACAGGGTTAAGTGTTAAAATAGCTGATGAACCTTTAACTTGTGTAGCTTTAGGAGCAGGAAAAGCTTTAGAAGAGATTGAAAAATTAAAAGAAGTAATGATAGATGTTTAAAATCATTCATTGTTTTTGAAAAGTTTATAATAATAGAGTACCATTTTTACATAATTTTGAGTTTCGGAAATAGGCGGAATTCTCTTAAAATTTTTAACTGTTTCTGGACCTGCATTGTAGGCTGCTAAACTTAAACTTAGGTCTTTAAATTCATTTAAAAGATATCTTAAATATTTAGCTCCTCCATAAATATTTTCAACCGGATCAAAAGGATTTTTAACTCCTACTAACTGAGCTGTAGAAGGAATAAGTTGCATAATCCCCATAGCACCTTTAGGAGAAACTGCATAAGAATTAAAATTAGACTCAACTTTAGCTATAGCTTTTAAAAGATGAGGGTCTAGATCGTAAGTGAAAGCTGCTTTTTTAAAAAGCGAATCTAAGTCTTTAAAATTTTTATAATAAATTTTGGAAAAACTAAACAAATTAGGATAATAAGAATGCTTTGACTTAAAATTTTTAGAGAAATTTTTATAAGATTTAATATACAACTTACAGCTTTTATGAAGGATAATATTGGAATAGTAAATTTCTCCAGTTTCGGAGTGCTCACATAAATAAATATTTGCTAATCCTGTTTTACTAAAAAAATAAAAATAAAAATTAAAAAAGATTATAATAATTAATATTTTTAAGAAAACCATTTTTATAATGAAATTTTACCATAAAGTCCTATTTTTTGCAATTTTAGAAGATTTTGAAAATTTTCATAAACTTTTCTAAGGGAAAGCTTGAACAAAGGATGAATCCAATTTTCTGCTATTTCTAAAGAGGGCAGCATTACAAAGGCTCTAAGATGAGCTTTAGGATGAGGTATTTTTAAAAAGACTTCATTAATTATACTTTTTTCGTAAAGGATAATATCTATGTCAATAAAACGGTCTTCATAAGTATGATATTTTTTTTGTTTTCTTCCTAAAAGAAACTCAATTTTTTTTATTTCAAAAAGAAGAGCCCAGGGAGAAAGTGAAGTCTTTATGACGAGAGAAAGATTTAAAAAGTAATTAGGACTTGTATACTCTAAGGGAGAACTCTCATAAAGATGTGAAGTTTTTTCTATTTTTAAAGGAAGTTTTTTCAGTAAAAAAAGAGCCTTTTTTAAAAAAAACTCTCTTTTTCCTAAATTACTTCCAAGATTTAATAAAACACTTTTTAGAGTTTCAGGGTAGAAAGTCTCTGAATAGCTTCTTTTAATTTTTTTTCCTCCACAGTTAAGGCTATTCTAAAGTAACCCTCTCCATATTTTCCAAATCCAACTCCAGGGGTTACTACTATTGCTTTTTCGTCTAAAAGCTTTTTACAAAATTCCTGAGAAGAATAGTTTTTAGGAACCTTTACCCAGATATAAAAAGTAGCTTTAGGAACTTTAAATTCAAAACCTAATTTTTTAAGTTCTTCAACCACCAAGTCTCTTCTTTTTTTTAAAGTATTTTTTATAGAAGTAGTTAAATTTTCTAGATTTTCTAAAGCATAAGTTCCAGCTTCTTGAATAGCTGTAAAAACTCCAGAATCTATGTTACTCTTTACTTTAGCTAATGCAGAAATAAGAAAGCTATTTCCTACCGCAAATCCAATTCTCCAACCGGTCATGCAGAAGGTTTTAGATAAACTGTGAAATTCAATAGCTACTTCTTTAGCTCCATTTACTTCAAAAATGCTTAGAGGTGGGTCTTCAAAATATATTTCTACATAAGCTGCGTCATGAGCTATAATAAAGTCGTACTTTTTGGCTAACTTTATTACTTCCTTAAAGAACTCTTTAGAAGCTGTAGCAGTGGTTGGATTATTAGGATAATTTAACCACAAGATTTTTGTTTTTCTAAAAATATTTTCTGGAATACTTCCTAAATCAGGTAGAAATTCGTTTTCCCAGGTAAGAGGTACATAATAAGGTATTCCATCCGTAAAAATAGTTCCAAGATGATATACAGGATAAGCCGGATCAGGGCATAAAACTATATCTTCAGGATTAATGAAGGCTAATGGAAAATGTGCGATTCCTTCTTTAGAACCAATTAAAGCTAAAACTTCTATTTCCGGATCAAAGGTAACTCCAAATCTTCTTTTAAAATAGTTAACACAAGCTTTTCTATAAACAATACTTCCTACATTAGAAGGATATCTATGGTTGGAAGCTTTTTCTAAAGCTTTTTTAGCTACCTCTACAATTTCAGAAGGAGTAGGGAGGTCAGGGTCACCAATTCCTAAATCAATTACTTCTACTCCTTGTTTTATCTTTTCATTTTTAAGTCTATCTAATTCTACAAAAAGATAAGGAGGTATTTTTTGCAATCTTTCTGAAAGTTCCATCTTTCTCTCCCTATCTTTCTCTTTTTCCTTCAATAAATTCTTGAACCATTTTTTTAGCTATATAGTCAGGAAATTGTTGAGGAGGATGTTTCATAGTGTAAGCTGAAATAGAGATAAGAGGTCCTCCTATTCCTCGGTCTTTGGCTAACTTAACACATCTTATAGCGTCAATAGCTGAACCAGCTGAATTAGGAGAATCCTCAACTTCTAATCTTACTTCCAAAGAAAAAGGAACTCCTCCAAAGTGTTCTCCTTCTAATCTTATATAAGCTATTTTTCTATCTTTTAACCAAGGTATCCAGTCAGAAGGGCCTATATGGATGTTTTCCCATTCTATTTCGTAGGGAAGTAAACTTGTAACAGCTTCAGTTTTAGAAATTTTTTTAGTTTTTAAGCGGGTTCTTTCCAACATATTTAAAAAATCTGTATTTCCTCCAAAGTTAAGCTGATAACTTCTTTTAAGTGGAACTCCTCGGTCTACAAAAAGTTGAACCAAAGTTCTGTGAAGTATGGTAGCTCCTAGCTGAGATTTTATGTCATCTCCTACTACAGGTATGTTGTTTAATTCAAATTTTTTAGCCCAAGTTGAATCAGACACAATGAAGGTAGGCATAGCATTTACAAAACCCACACCTGCTTTAAGACAAGCTTCTGCATAAAAACGAGCAGCCATTTCTGCTCCTACTGGAACATAATTAATTAAAACATCAGCTTGAGTTTCTTTTAAAACCGATATTACATCCTCTAATTCATCTTCTTTTTCTTCAGATACGACAAAAGTTTTATCCTCGGGAAAATTTTTCATATGAGGAGCTACTCCATCTAAAACTTTTCCTTTCCTAACCTTTACTCCTAAATAAGGAACATCTCTATAAAAAATAGTAGTACAGTTAGGAGGGCTGAAAATAGCTTCGGAAAGATCTTTTCCTACTTTTCGAGCATCAATGTCCCAAGCTGCTACTAATTCAATGTCATAAGGTTTATATCCTCCTACGTCGGGTAACATTATTCCTTCTATATTTTTAAGTTGACCTTTTTCTCTATAATAGAAAATTCCTTGTACTAAAGAACTGGCACAGTTTCCTACTCCTACTATAGCTAACCGTACCTTTTTAGACATATTTACCCCCTTTCAAATATCCTTTTAAACTTACCATAAAAACTTTTATTATCAATTTTTGCTTTTAATTACTAAAGCCCCTGTTACATACTCACTAGGCAAAAGGCTAATAAGTCTTACTCCTTGAGTTGCTCTTCCTTGAGAAGGTATATCTTCTTCGTTAATTCTTATAGCTTTTCCTGAACTTGCAAAAATAAGAACTTCATCTTTAGGGAGTAAAACCAAACCCCCTGCAAGAGGTCCTGTTTTTTCATTAAATTGATGAGCTATCAATCCTTTACCAAACCTTCTCTGGATTTTAAACTCCGAAAGAGGTGTTTTTTTACCATATCCCTTTTCTGTAATAGTAAATAAAACTCCATTTTCTTCAGTTTTAAGCAACTCTAAAACCTTATCTTTTTCCTCTAACCTTATCCCTATAACTCCTTCCGAAGCTTTTTTACTAACTCTTAACTCTTCTTCTTTAAAATGAAGAGCTTGTCCATTTTTAGTTAGAATTATAAGAGAATCCTTACCCGAAGTAACAATTCCTCTTCTTAAAGAATCTCCTTTTCTTAAACTAATCACTAAAAATCCACTCTTTTTAATATTTTTAAGTTCTTCTACTTTGATTTTCTTAATTATACCTTGCTCAGTAATCAGAACAATAAAACCACTTTCTACGATTGGTAGTAAAAAAATTATATTGTTATCTATGTAAGAAACTATATTTTTTACATGAATTCCTTTAGACGTTTTATTGGAATAGGGAATTTTTTGTAATTTTAAAGGATAAACTTTACCATTTTCAGTAAAAGCCCACAGATCTTGATCTGATCTAACTTGAATGGCAGTCTGTAGTTTTTCGTCTATACCAAAGGTTAAACTTCCTTTTCCACCTCTTTTTTGAGGAGAAAATAGGTCTAAAGGTAGTTTCCGAAAGTAATTTGCTTCATTTACTAGGATTAACACTTCATGAGAAGGAAGTTTTTCTTCTAAAAAAGGAATACCTTCTTCAATAATTTCGGTTTTTCTTTCATCTCCAAACTTTTCTTTAATTTCCTTGAGTTCTTCTTCTATTACTGTAAGAAGTGTTGGTTCGTGAGAAAGAATTTTTTCGTAATAACTTATAGCTCTTTTAAGTTCTTCGTATTCTAAATTTAGTTTTTCTCTTTCTAAAGCTGTAAGTTTTTGAAGTCTTAAGTTAAGAATTTCTTGAGCTTGAATTTCCGTAAAATTAAATCTTTTCCTTAATTTTTCCTGAGCGTCTTTGGGGCTTTGAGCTTTTTTGATAATTTCAATAATTTCCTCTATGTGAGTTAAAGCCTTAAGAAAACCCTCTAAAATGTGAGCTCTATCTTTAGCTTTTTTAAGTTCGTAATGAGTTTTTCTTAAGATAACCGTCTTTCTCCAGTTTAAAAAATGTTGAAGAATATCTTTTAAGGTAAGAATTTCTGGTTTTCCCTGAACCAAGGCCAACATAATGATTCCAAAAGTAGTTTCTAAGGGAGTGAGTTGATAAATTTGCTGAACTAAACTGTGAGGAGCTGAAGACCATTCTTTTTTTACTTCTACAACAATCCTAATACCTTCTTTGTCAGACTCATCTCTTACTTCCGATATACCCTCTAGTTTTTTATTTTTTATTAATTCAGCTAATTTTTCTACAATTTTAGCTTTACTAACTTGATAAGGAAGCTCGGTAAAAACAATTCTTAACCTATCTTTTTCTTTTTCTAACCTATACTTAGCTCTCAGTTTAATTAACCCTTTACCTGTGGTGTAAGCTTTTTTAATACCTTCTACTCCTACTATAGAAGCACCGGTAGGAAAGTCCGGACCTTTTATAAAATTCATCAACTCTTCGTTAGATAGATTAGGGTCTTTTAAAAGGGCTAAAAGAGCATCTATAACTTCGGAAAGGTTATGAGGAGGTATGTTAGTTGCCATTCCAACTGCAATTCCTGAAGAACCATTTATAATAAGATTGGGAATTTTGGAAGGTAACACTATAGGCTCTTTTAAAGTATTGTCATAATTAGGCATAAATTCTACTGTTTCTTTTTCTATATCAGCTAATAGTTCATGAGCTATACGTGCAAGTCTTACTTCGGTATACCTCATAGCTGCAGGAGCATCTCCATCTACGGAACCAAAATTTCCTTGTCCATCAATTAAAGGATATCTCATGGTGAAATCTTGAGCCATTCTTACCAAAGCCTCATATACCGGTATATCTCCATGAGGATGATACTTTCCTATAACTTCTCCTACTACTCTAGCACTTTTCTTATAAGGCTTATTCCAGTCATTACCCATTTCATGCATAGCATAAAGAATTCTTCTTTGAACAGGTTTTAACCCATCTCTTACATCAGGTAAAGCTCTTCCTACAATTACACTCATAGCATAATTAAGATATGATTCCTTTAATTCTTCTTCTAAAGGAACAACTATTAGTTCACCCATAAATTAAAGGGCACCTCCTTTTTTAATTTCAAGCTTCAAAAATTCTAACCCTTCACTAATCCTTTCTCTTACTATTAAAGAAAGCTTATCTTTATCTTTTAGTCCAAAGCTGGAAGTTTCTATAGGTTCTCCTATAAAAACTTTCACTTCTTTGTGAGAAGTTTTAAACCAGATTTTCCCTTTAGGTAAAATATAAAAAGTACCCCAAATAGCTAAGGGCACTACTTTAGCTTTGGTCTTTAGAGGAATTAAAAAACCACCTAATTTAAAAGGTAAAAGTTCCCCACTAGGAGAACGGGTTCCTTCTGGGAAAATGACAAGAGAATAACCTCTTTTAAAAGTTTCTATACAGGCTAAAATACTTTTTAAACCATCCTTAGGGTCTTTTCTTTCTACTGGAAGATATCCTAAAACCTTTATAGCCCAACCAAAAAAAGGAATGCGAAATAAACTTTTTTTAGCTAAAAATCTAATTTGATAAGGTTTTAGTATTTTTTCTAATACCGGAATATCAAGTTGACTTTGATGATTTACCATAAAAATATATCTTTCTTTGCTCAAAAGTTGAGTTTTAGAAATTACCTTTATTTTAACTCCTAAAATAAAAAGTAGAGCTTTACACCAAAAGTAAGCTATAGCGTGACAGCGAGTTAATATAATCAAAATACTTAAAATTGGAACAGAAGTAACTATAAAAAAATAAGCTAAGAAATTTCTTACAATTTCTTCCAACTTTGAAAGCATTTTAATTTAATAAAGATTTAAAAAGTTTCTTAAAATTAAAACCCCCTCAGGCAGATCGTCTCTTGTAAAGTCCCACTCTAAAGGAGGTTTGTTCCATTTTTTCCAGGCTGAAAGAGAAGTTCCAATAGATTCTGGATGAAACTGTACACCTTCTAAAGGATAATATCTATGTTTTATACCCATAATTTCCCCATCTTCGGCTAAGGCAGTTACTTCAAATTCTGAAGGTAGGGTTTTTATATCTATAGCTAAAGAGTGATACCGCATTCCATAAAAAGGATTAGGTAGGTTAGTAAAAACTCCTTTTCCTGTATGGGAAATAAGAGAAACTTTACCGTGCATAAGTCTTTTAGCTCTTATTATTTTTGCAGAAAAAGCTTCTCCAATACACTGATGTCCTAAACAAACTCCAAAAATGGGAATTTTTCCCGAAAAGTGTTTGATAACTTCTACAGAAATCCCTGCTTCCTTAGGAGTACAGGGACCTGGAGAAATAATAATGTGAGTAGGCTTTAGTTCTTCTATTTGTTCTACCGAAAGGGCATCATTTCTAAAAACCAAAACCCCTCCTTTCCACAACTTCTGAATCATTATCCCTACTAATTGAACTAGATTATAGGTAAATGAATCATAGTTATCTATAACTAAAACTTTTTTAACTTCTCTCATAAAAAATACCCTTTACTAAAAAGCTCCAGAGCTTTTTTCATTCCTTGAGCCTTATTTATCGTTTCTTGATATTCTTTTTCTGGGATAGAATCAGCCACAATCCCAGCTCCAGCTTGTAAATAAAGATTTTTTCCTTTCTGAAATAAAGTTCTTATAGTAATACAAAAATCCATATTTTGTGAAAAACCAAAATATCCTACAGCTCCTGCATATGGACCTCTAGTTGTGTTTTCAAGTTCTGCAATAATTTCCATAGCTCTTATTTTAGGAGCTCCTGAAACAGTTCCAGCAGGAAAGGTCGCAGAGAATACCTCAAACATGTCCTTGCCAGGAATCAATTCTCCTTTTACTCCCGAAACAAGATGCATTACATGAGAATATCTTTCAACTATCATTAACTCGTAAACTTTTACACTTCCATATCTACAAATTTTTCCTAAATCATTTCTTCCTAGGTCAACCAACATTATATGTTCCGCTAGTTCTTTTTCGTCTCTTTTAAGTTCTTCTTCCAAATCTTTATCTTCTTCTTCCGTTTTTCCGCGAGGTCTTGTTCCTGCAATAGGACGGGTTTCTACTAAATTATTTTCTAACCTTACCAAAATCTCTGGAGATGAACCAATTAAAGTTTCCTCATTCATTTTAAGGAAAAACATATATGGAGAAGGATTAATTTTCCTTAAAGCCCTGTAAAGAAGAAAAGAAACCTGAGGATTTTCTAAAATTTCGTCTTCCAGTTTGAATCTCTGGGAAAGAACTACCTGAATAATATCTCCTTGAGCAATGTATTCTTTGGCTTCTTTAACCATCTTTATAAAAGTTTCTTTTTCCAGTTCAGGTTTTAAAGAAAGCTCTTTTTTGAGCGGTTCTATAGTAAAACTTGTTTTTTTAAGATTAGCTAAAAGGTTTAGAAGTTTTTCTTTT
Organism: Thermodesulfobacteriota bacterium; assembly: GCA_030578315.1. Lineage (GTDB taxonomy): Bacteria > Desulfobacterota > Thermodesulfobacteria > Thermodesulfobacteriales > Thermodesulfobacteriaceae > Thermodesulfobacterium. Next base: position 41,531 of record JAUQQL010000001.1, read on the forward strand.
TTGTTTAGGTAAACCTCTTTAGAAAATCCCTCTTCCTTTCGTACTAAACATACTAATTTTATAGTATGAAGAACACGGTCATAAATAATTAACACTTCAGGAAAAACGAAGTGAAAAAAGTGAAAGTTTAAAGAATCATTTGGAAGAGGAACTCTAGGCTCAAAAAAGTGAACCATTTCGTAGCTTACAAAGCCTACTGCTCCTCCCCAAAATCTAGGTAAATCTTTTATAAAGGGAATATTATATCGATAAATAAATTCTTTAAGATGTTTCCACATGAAAGGAGCATCTTTTTGGGAACTCTTAATAATATAAAAAGGATCTAATCCTAAAAAACTATAACGAGCCCATTTTTCCGGTCCTTCTAAACTTTCTAAAAGAAAAATATAGTCTTGATTTTTAAATACTTTATAAAGAAGAGAAATAGGGGTTTCCAAATCTGCAGATATTTCAATATAAACTGGAATCAAAGTATAGCTTTCTGCTAGGTTTAAAAACTCCTTTAAAGAAGGTTTTACTTCTAAATCGTAAAAATTCATTAGTGAACAAGCTCTTCTTTTAGTTTAGGAATTAGATTTTCTAAAGAAATTTTTTCTTGAGTTCCCCTAAGCATATCTTTAAGCAAAATCTTTCCTTCCTTAATTTCATTTTCTCCTAAAATAAGAACTTTTTTACTGGCAAGCTTATCAGCTTCTCTCAAAAGAGCTTTTAAACTTTTTTCTTCATAAAGAACTTCTACCTTAAAATTAGCTTCTCTTAAAGTTTCAGCCAGTTTAAGTCCTTCTTTAAATTGTTTCTTACCTAAAAGAGCTAGAAAAACCTGAGGAGAAAGATCATCCAAAAAAATTTGAGGTGAAAGATAAGAAGATATACAAAGTTCCCATCTTTCAACTCCTATGGCAAATCCTATAGCTGGTAAAGATGGCCCTCCCAATTCCTCTAACAATTTATCGTATCTTCCTCCTGCACACACTGTATCTTGGGCTCCAAGTCCTTTACCTTTAATTTCAAAAATAGTTCTGGTATAGTAGTCAAGCCCTCTTACTAAATAAGGATTAAAAACATACTTAAGACCTAAAAAGTCTAAAAGTTCCAATAACTCTTGAAAATGGCCTTTACAATTACTACACCAAAATCTGTTAATAGGTTCAAGTTTCTGAATTTCATTTTTGCAATTTGGATCTTTACAGTCTAATATTCTAAAAGGATTTCTTTCTAATCTTTGTCGGCAAGTATTACAAAGGACTTTATCTCTTTCTTTTAAAGAAGACAAAAGATAACCCTTGTACTCAGGACGACATCTTTCACATCCTAGAGAATTTATTTCTAAAGTGAAAAGGTTGTCATTTTTAACTTCTTTAGCAAGAATTTTCAATGGAGAGTATAAAATATTTATACTCATTTTAATGACTTCAGCTTCATACCAAGGAGTTAAATTTCCAAAAAATTCTACATCTATTTGATAAAATTCTCTAAGTCTTCCTTTTTGAGGTCTCTCATGTCTAAACATGGGACCAACAGTAAAAAGTTTTAATGGTTTAGGTTTCATATAAAGACTATTTTCAATAATCATTCTACAAATTCCAGCTGTGGCTTCGGGACGCAAGGTTAAAAACTCTTGATTTCGATCTTGAAAGGTATAAGTCTCTTTTTGAACAATATCAGTAACTTCTCCTATAGACCTTATAAATAATTCAGTTTTTTCTAAAATAGGAATTTTTACTTCTTGATAATTATAATTTTTTAAAATTTTTTTAGCAATTCCTATAAGATATTCGTACTTTAAAAATTCTTCAGGTAACCAGTCTTTAAACCCTCTTATGGATTGAAATTTCATAGACCATATTTTATCACGAAAGAAAAAAAAATTAAGATTTCGAAAGTTTTTATATATATAGTGATAATTTGCTTTCCATTCCTAATAGTACCTTTTTGTGATGTGCTGTGTTGTTTTTTTGAATAATTTATTTTAAAATAATTTTTTAAAGCGAGGATATAATGCATAGATATAGTAAGTGGCAAAAAATTGAAGAAGCTCGTAAGATTTTAAAGTTACCTATTAGAACCACAAGAAGAGAAATTATAGAACAGTATAAAAATTTAGCTAAAGCTTTTCATCCTGACAAAGGAGGAGATGAAGAGCAGATGAAGAAACTTAACGAGGCTTATGAAGTTTTGATGAGATATTGTGATAATTACTTGATAATTTTAGCTCCTAATGATAATATTTTAGACCCTGAAGATTGGTGGTTTGAGCATTTTGGAGAAGATCCCATTTGGGGAAAAATGAAAAGATAGGGAGTGAAAAAAATGCTTATAGTTCAGAAGTATGGAGGAACTTCGGTTGCCAATTTAGATAGAATTAAAAATGTAGCTCAAAGAATCATAAAATACAAGAATCAGGGGCATCAATTGGTAGTAGTAGTTTCAGCTATGGCTGGAGAAACCGACCGTTTAATAAATTTAGCCAAATCAATAACTCCTAATCCTCCTTTAAGAGAGTTAGATATGTTAGTTTCAACTGGAGAACAAGTAACTTCTTCGCTTTTAAGCATTGCTCTTCAAAGTATGGGAGTCCCTTCTATTGCTTTTTTAGGATATCAGATTCCTATCTATACTACTGAGTTTTTTACCAAAGCTAAAATAAAAGAAATTAAAGTAGAAAAAATAAAAGAGGAACTTAACCAAGGGAAAGTGGTAGTAGTAGCAGGATTTCAGGGAGTTACTGAAAGGGGAGACATTACTACTTTGGGAAGGGGTGGGTCAGATACTACTGCGGTAGCCTTAGCTGCAGCTTTAAAAGCAGATCTTTGTGAGATTTATACTGATGTGGAAGGTGTTTTTACTGCTGACCCAAGAATCGTGGATAAAGCTCGAAAACTTTCCAAAATTTCTTACGAAGAAATGCTTGAAATGGCAAGTGCTGGAGCCAAAGTTTTGGAGATGCGCTCAGTTGAACTAGCTATGATCTATAAAGTACCTTTAGTTGTGAGGTCAAGTTTTAACGAAAGTGAAGGAACTTTAATTACTGAGGAGGATGAAGAAATGGAAAGAGTATTAGTTTCAGGAGTTACTTATAATAGAAACGAAGCCCGTATAAGCATATATGGAGTTCCTGACAAACCAGGAGTTGCTGCTAAAATTTTTGGACCTATTGGAGAAAGAGGTATTGTTGTAGATATGATTGTTCAAACTTCCAGAACAGATGGTAAAGCAGATTTAACTTTTACTGTCCCCAAAACTGATTATAAGCAAACTATGGAAATAGTGAAAAATATAGCTTCTGAGCTTTCAGCTGAAAAGGTTGAAGGAGACGAAAAAATTGCTAAAGTTTCTATTGTGGGAGCAGGTATGAGAATTCATCCAGGAGTAGCAACTAAAATGTTTGAAACCCTTGCTAACCATGGAATTAATATTATAATGATTTCTACTTCAGAAATAAAGATTTCCTGCATTATCGAAGAAAAGTATACGGAATTAGCTGTAAGAGCTCTTCACGAAGCCTTTGAACTTGAAAGCGAAGTAAAGGAAGAAAAATGAGAAAAATTGAAATTTACGATACTACTCTAAGAGATGGGGCTCAAGCTGAAGAGGTAAACTTTTCTTTAAACGACAAAATTAGAATTGCTTTAAAGCTGGATGAATTTAAAATAGACTACATTGAAGGGGGATGGCCAGCTTCTAATCCCAAGGACTTTCAATTTTTTAAGGAAATAAAAGAATACCACTTGAAGCATTCTCAAATCGTTGCTTTTGGGAGTACTCATCATCCTCAAAAAAATCCTGAAAATGATGAAAACTTAAAAAGTTTGCTTGTGGTTAAAACTCCAGTAGTTACTATATTTGGAAAATCATGGACGATACATGTAAAAGAAGCTCTTAAAACTACTTTAGAGCACAATCTAGAGATAATTTCCAATTCTATAAGATTTCTAAGACCTCATGTAGAGAAACTTTTTTATGATGCAGAACATTTTTTTGATGGATTTAAAGAAGATCCAGATTATGCTATAGAAACTATTAAAAGGGCTTATCTTGCTGGAGCAGATTGTATAATTCTTTGTGATACTAATGGAGGAACTTTAACTCACGAAGTGGTTGAAATTATAAGAGAAGTAAAAAAACGGCTTGGAGAAAATGTTCCTTTAGGAATTCACGCTCATAACGATTCAGAATGTGCAGTAGCTAATAGTATAGAAGCTGTAAGAGAGGGAGTTATTCAGGTTCAAGGAACTATTAATGGAATAGGTGAAAGGTGTGGTAATGCTAATCTTTGCTCAGTTATTCCTAATTTGGTTTTAAAAATGGGTTATCAGTGTAGTTGTGCGGATGTTTTGTTTAAGCTTACAGAAGTTTCCCGTTACGTATTTGAAATAGCTAATTTAACTCATCTTCCCAAACTTCCTTATGTGGGTAGGTCAGCTTTTGCACATAAAGGAGGTATTCATGTTTCGGCAGTTTTAAAGTCTCCAAGAACCTATGAACACATAGACCCCTTCTTAGTTGGAAATGTAAGAAGAATTTTAGTTTCTGAACTTTCTGGAAAAAGTAACCTTATTTATAAAGCTAAAGAATTGGGGATTGAACTTGATATAGAAAGTCCTCTTTTAAATAAAATTGTGGATGAAGTTAAAAAATTAGAAGCTCAGGGTTATGAATTTGAAGCAGCTGAAGCATCTTTAGAACTTTTAATTTATAAGCTTCTTGGAGAACCTAAACAATATTTTGAACTTTTAAGTTATAAAGTTTTGGATATTAAACAGGAAAAAAATTCTTCTCATGCTGAAGCTACAGTAATTTTAAGAGTTCCTCCAGGAGTAGGAGAGGTGGAACATACTGCAGCTGTTGGAAATGGTCCTGTTAATGCTTTAGATAATGCTTTAAGGAAAGCTTTAGAAAGGTTTTATCCTAAAATAAAAGAAATGGAATTAGAAGACTACAAAGTAAGAGTGCTTCCAGGTCTTCCAGGTACAGCTTCCAAGGTTCGTGTTTTGATTATTTCTAAAAGTAAAGATAAAAAGTGGGGGACAGTTGGAGTTTCTACGGATATTTTGGAAGCTAGCTGCCAAGCTCTAGTAGATTCTTATACTTACAAACTTTTCTTAGATAAGACCAAAAAAGCAAAATAGGAGGAGAAATGGCGACTACAAGAATTTCTATAGCAGGAAAGGGTGGAACAGGCAAAACTACTCTTGCAGCTCTTTTGATTAATTATTTGGTTAACAAAAAAGTTGGACCTGTGCTAGCAGTTGATGCTGACCCTAATGCAAATTTAAATGAACTTCTCGGAGAGGAAGTAGAAATTACTCTTGGAGAAATAAAAGATCAATTAAGAAGTACAAGCACTGCAGAAGGAATGTTAAGAGGAGACTTTGTAGAGTTAAAGCTTCACCAGGCTATTATAGAAGGAAAAGGCTACGATTTAATAGTTATGGGACAACCTGAAGGACCTGGATGTTACTGTGCTGCCCATTTTTTTCTTTCTCAGTCTCTTGAAAAGCTTATGAAAAATTATAGCTATCTGGTAATAGATAATGAAGCAGGAATGGAACATCTTTCAAGATTAAATCTTTTGGAAATGGAACATTTGATGGTGATCTCGGATGCGAGTATGAGAGGAATTCTTACTGCTGCTAGAATTGCAGACCTGATTAAACCTCTTCAAATTACGGTAAAAAATTTATGGTTAATAGTAAATAGAGCACCTTCTAGTCCCCCAGAAGAATTAGTTAACTACACTACAAAAACTGCAGAAGAACATAAACTTAATCTTTTAGGTTTTCTTCCTGAAGACCCAATGATACTTCAATACGAAGTTAGTAGAACTCCTGTATGGGAGTGGAATTCACTTTTAAAGGAAAAAGCTTTTAGTCTATTTTCAAAAGTTTTTTAAAAATTTCAAAATGAAAGTGTCTCTTAGAATTTACAATACCCTTTCAAAAAAAGTTGAAATATTTGAACCTTTAAATCCTCCTAAAGTTACTATGTATGTATGTGGAATTACAGCTTACGATTCTACTCATTTAGGACATATAAGGTCTGCTGTGGTTTTTGATGTGCTTTATAGATTTCTTCAATACTTAGGTTACGAAGTTATTTATGTTAGAAATATTACAGATATAGATGATAAAATTATAAACAAAGCTAATAAAGAAAATATTTTTTGGAAAGATTTGGTAAAGAAATACACTCAAGAGTATCAAGAAGTATTAAAAAAGTTAAGACTTATAAAACCTACCTACGAACCTTTTGCCTCAGAACATATACCCGAAATTATAGAGTTTATACAAAATTTAATTGAAAAAAAACTAGCTTATCAAAGTAATGGGGATGTGTATTTTGAAGTTCAGAAGATACCTTCTTACGGAAAGCTTTCTGGGAGAAAAATTGATGAATTATTGGTAGGAGTAAGGATTGAAGTTTCTGAGAAGAAGAAAAATCCTTTGGACTTTGCTCTTTGGAAATCTGCTAAGTTGGGAGAGCCTTTTTGGGAAAGTCCCTGGGGAAGAGGGCGTCCTGGATGGCATATTGAATGTTCAGCTATGTGTAAAAAATATCTAGGTGATACCATAGATATCCATGGTGGAGGGCTTGACCTTATCTTTCCTCATCACGAAAACGAAATTGCTCAGAGTGAAGGACTTACAGGGAAGCCTTTTGTCAAATATTTTGTTCATCACGGTCTCATTACGGTAAACGGAGAGAAAATGTCTAAGAGTTTGGGAAATTTCGTTACTATGGAATATTTACTTCAGAAATTTCATCCAGAAGTAATCAAAGCCTTTTTGCTTTCTAAGCACTACCGAAGTCCTTTAGATTATTCTGAAAAAGTTTTAAAGGAGGTAGAAAAAGCAGTTTATCATTTTTACGAAACTCTTTACTGGATAAAAAAAACTCAGGCTTATAAAGAAGGGTTTCTTTCTGATAAGGCACGCAAACTTGAAAGGTTTCTTAAAAAATTTGAAGAAGATTTTATTTTAGCCTTAGCCGAGGACTTAAATACGGCTCTGGCTCTTGGATACCTTTTTAACCTCGAGAACGAAACTTATAATTTTATTACTACTAATCCATTTTTAAATAATGAAGAGGTTTTACTTCTTGAAAGAATAGAAGAAACCATAAAAAGGCTTTCTGGAAGTATTTTAGGATTTGGGGATCTAGATCCTTTTAAGTTTTGGGAACAGGAGCGAAAGCGTAAACTAGAACAAAAAGGTAAAAATATAGAAGAAGTTGAGAAACTTATTTTTAAAAGACAAGAAGCTAGAAAACAGAAAAAATTTGATATAGCAGATAAGATAAGAAACGAACTTCAAAATCTCGGAGTTTTTTTAAAGGATACACGAACTGAAACTTTTTGGTATGTAGAGTAAAATGACGATTACATGGTTTGATTATTTATCTTTTGGGGTTTTTTTTTATTTTATAATTCGTGGAATTTGTTCTGGATTTATTAAAACCTTAGCTTCTCTTATTGGAATAATAGTAGCTTTTTTATATTCTGGAACGCTTTCTATAAAATTAGCTCCCCTTTTAAGGCCTGTAACTTCTCATCCAGCTTTACTTACTGTTTTGAGTTACCTTCTTTCTTTCTTTTTAATTTACTGTACATTGGTAGCCATAGGATGGTTAATTATTTGTCTTCTTAAAAATTTAAACCTTACCTTAGCAGACAGAATTTTAGGAGGATTTTTAGGCCTCTTTAAAGCTTGTATTTTTGTTTCTTTTTTATATCTTCTTTTTGTCATTCCTTACCCTTCCTCCAAAGAAGCTCTTAAAAAAAGCTTTTCTTATCCTATCATTCATCGTACTCTTACCTTTTCGTGGCAGTTTATTCCGCAAAGTTGGAAAGATTTTTTAAATCAAAGATTAAATAATGCCCTTAGTTGAAAGCACATTTTTTTCAATTTTTTTTAATGCACGTCTTAAAGCATGGGCTAAAGCTTTAAAAATACTTTCTGCGATGTGGTGAGAATTTCTTCCATAAAAATTTATCACATGAAGAGTAAATTTTCCATTCATACTTAAGGCTTTTAAAAATTCTTCTATTAGTTCAGTATCAAATTCTCCTATTTTTTCTGTTGGAAATTTTACTTGGTAGTGAAAATAAGATCTTTTAGCTAAGTCTATAGCTACTAAAGTAAGGGCTTCCTCCATAGGAATTATAGCTTCGCCATAGCGAGCTATTCCCTCACGATTTTTTAAAGCTGTGTCAAGAGCTTCACCTAAAACTATTCCTATATCTTCTACTGTATGATGAAAATCTACTTCTAGGTCACCTTGAGCAAAAATACTAAGTCCAATTCCTGAATGATAGGAAAAAAGCTCTAGCATGTGGTCTAAAAAACCTATTCCTGTTTTTATACTACTTTCTTCTATAAAGTTTCCTGAAAGGTCAAGTTTTACTTCAATTTGAGTTTCCAAAGTAATCCTTTTTTTTTCAACTAAATTCATTTTTTACTCCTTTTTAAAAATTTTTAATTTATTTTTCCTATCCCTTCTGCCTTAAATTCTACTAAAATTTTTACTTTGTTATTTACTGGAAAAGGTTGAGAAATTTTAAGACACTTTTCAATAGCTTGGTTAAAAAGGGGTTCTTCTGACTTTTGAATAAACTTGTAACTTAAAATCTCCCCAGTAGAAGAAATTTCAAGAGAAACTACCGCTCTCAAACCTGGTTTCCGCCGTAAGTAAATTGGGACTTCAAAGTTAGTTTGAAGTTTTCGTTTAATTAAAAATAGATAACCGTCTGAATGGGTTTCTTCTCCCTTCTGAATAATTCCTTGAGTACTAACCTCAGCACCTGTTTTAGTTTTTCCTTTTAAACCCTTTAGCTTTCCTTCAAGTTCTCTCATTTCTTCTTGAGTTAGTTGGGAAAGTTCCTCAAATTCTTTTTTACTTCTAAGTTTACTTATTTTTTCACTTATTATATCTTTTTCAAAGGTTTCTTTTTTCTCAAAAGATTTTCCTGAATGAGGTTTAGTGGGAAAAATTTTTGAAGAAATAGAATTTTTTGAAGAAGATAAAGAAGATTCTTTGGAAAGTGGAACTTCTGATAAAAGTTCATAAGAAGGTTTGACTGAAAAAGTAGAAGGAGAGACTAAGCTTACTTTTATTTCTTCTTTTAATTTACTAGAAGAGGCTAAGTAAGAGAAGAAAAGAGCTGTTATAAAAATACAGTTTAAAAATAGAGAAAAAAGATATGATATAAAATGAAGTTTCATTATGTTTCAGGTTGAGTTAAAAGTCCTAACTCTTTAAAACCAGCTTTTTTTAACTCAGAAAGAACTTTAGCTACTATTCCGTAAGGACAGTCCTTGTCAGCTTCAATTTGCACTTCTTCTATCAAGCCTTTATTTTTAGCTTCTTTTGCCCAAGAACTTAAAAATTCAAGAGGTACTTCGTTTCCGTAAATTTTAATTTTACCTTCTCGAGTAATAGTAATTTTAAGTGGTTCCCTTTCTTTTCGAGTTAAAGGGCTATCTTTAGTTTTAGGAAGGTCCACTTCTATTCCTGAAGTTAGAAGAGGAGCGGTAATCATAAAAATAATCAAAATAACTAAAACAATATCTACTAAAGGAATAATGTTGATATCTCCTTGTAAATCTTTACCTATTTTCATGGGTTAGAGAAGATTTTCTTCTGTAAGAAGTTTGTCTCTTATATAAATTAAACTCTTTTCTAAAAGTTTTTCTTCTGAATTTTTATCATCTTCCTCTAGGAAAAAATCTTCTAAGAAAAAGTTTTTTTCTAATTTTTCTTTAAAATTGGGAAGGTCGTAAACCATAAGAAAAATTAAGTCTAAGATATCTCCTGTAAGGGGAATATTAGCAAATTTTTGTCTTTTTATAATTACTTCTCCCCACAGGTCATTAAAGAAAAGGTAAGGAAAAAGTTCTTGTTCTTTTAGGTAATCTTTTATTTTTATGATTCTATTTTCATAATGTCCCTTACAATGGGTTTCTCTGATAATTTTATAAATTTCTTGTCTTTCTCCTTTATCGTTTCTGGTTATAAAACGTGCTAAAGGATAAAGACGGCAAGAAGAGGGTCTTTCTTTATAGACTGTGCAACCTTCTTCTTTTAAAAAAGCACAAGCAAAGGTGTAAGGGTCTATATTGATAGAAATTACTGGAAGTTGAGTAACTTCACCTAGATAAAGTTCTCCATATTTTTTGATAAATTCTTCTACTTCCAAACTTAATGATTTTCTTAAACGTAAAAAGTCATAAGGGGAGAGGACAAGTTTTACATCGTAACAACACTTATTAAAACAAGAAATTCCTTTATAACAGTTGAAAGAAAATTCGTCTTCTAAAGTAAAAGTTTTAGGGTCAAAAACAAAGTTATACATTTTTTATTTCAAAAAACTTCCCTTTTTCTCGTCTGCTAGTTTGAACCTATCTTTTAGTTTTTCAAGAACTTTGGGCAAGGTGGTGTACTCCATTTCTTCTGGTGGTAGTCTGTGAGGTTCAAAGATACCTTGTCTTCTAAGAAAATTAGCCAAAAGTCCACAGTCTCTTCTTGCTTCATCAAAAGCTGGGTCATCAAACAAGTCCGAAGGACCTATAAGGTATCCATCAGTAATTTGATATCCGGCAGCTATTACTCTTGGAGGACCATCAAAACGGGTAGGCTTTGCATTTCTAAAAGAAACCGGCATAAGTGGCCCAGTATGAGAACCTCTCATCCAACCTTCTACTAGCCAGGGACGAGCGAAAGGTTCTAGTATTTCGCCTATAGCTGGAAATCCACTTTGAGACCTTACTATAAGTACAGGGTCGTCCTTTCCTACATACCTTCCTGCCATAAGAGAAAGTTTTTGAGTAGAAGCAGCAGCTGCAATTTCTCCATCAGACTTCCTATAAACTGCTTTTACTACATATCTGCTGGTTGCTCCTATAAAAACTAAAAGATCATAAAGTTCTTCAGGAGTTTTTAAAGTTATATACATACCACTGTAAACATCCATAACCTCAAAAATAAATCCATCGTGCATAGAAGGGTCTATAACTAATCCTGCAGTATTCATAGGGTCAGCAAATATTTCATAAAGGGGTAGATTCCAAGCACTGGGAGAAGTTTTATCTGCAAAAAATACCACCACAGGTTCACTTTTTCTTTCTACAAATTCCATTTCTGCAACACCTGGACCCATTCCACGAACATTCCCAGAGAAAGCATCTGTTAAAAGGTCTTGCCCTGCTCCATACATTTTTAATTTAGCAGCTACTTGCGTCCCCTCCTTAAAGGCATTCCAGGCTAATTCATGAACTTCGGAAGAATCAACTCCTTTAGTGTGAGTCATAACCAAGGCTATGTCATCTCCACAAACTAGTACCGAAAGGTCTCTTATTATTCCTTTATCTTTTCCATCTTCAGCTACTTCTTGTACTTTACTCACTACCTCCTTATGAACTGAAGAATGACCTACAAAACCACCTATATCAGCTTTTATCACTGAAAGAGTAATCTTCATAAAAAACCTCCTTATAAAAAGTTTTTTCTTTTATCCGAAAATATTATAAAATATTATTTAAAAAATTATAACCTGATTTTTTCAAATCTAAAACTTTTATGTCAGAAGAAAAAGATAAGACAGCAGTTGCTCTTGAGTACGATTCAAAAGAAGCAGTTCCTAAAGTTGTAGCTAAGGGTAAAGGTTATTTAGCTGAATTAATTTTAGAAATAGCTAAAAAATATGGAATTCCTATAAAAAAAGATGACAAGTTAGTAAAAGAACTTTACAAGCTGGAATTAGAAAAACCTATTCCTTCTGAGCTTTATCAAGCTGTAGCTGTTGTTCTGTCCTGGGCTTTTAAGCTTAACCAAAAATTGAAAGAAAAAGTTTTAAAAAATCTGGAAGAGCATCATCATAAATAAGAAATTTCTCCAGTGGAAACTTTGTAAATTTTATTTTCGGTTTTTAAAATGAGTTCTCCCTTTTCACTTACATCTAAAGCCTTTCCTACTATAGTCTCAAATGGCTTGTTTTCTAAATCTAAACCATATTTTATCCATCTTCCCAAAGTATCGGTGAAAAGTTTAAAGTCTTTTATAATGAGATTTTCTACAGGTGAATCTTCTAAGTTTTTTCTTTCATAAAATCTTAAAAAACCTAAATAAAATGAAAGCCATTTAATAAAAAAGTTAAGTACTTTTTCTATCTTAACTTCGTATCCGAGAAGACTTTTTAAACTGATAGCATTAAGAAACTCAGGTAAAGAATTATTTACATTAACACCCACCCCCACAATATACCACTCTTTATATTTTTCTATTAAAACTCCAGCTACTTTTTTTCCTTGATAGTGTAAGTCATTTATCCACTTAATTTTAACTTCTTTAACGCCAACCTCATCTAAACATTTTTTCAATGCTAGTCCAAAGACTAAAGAAAAGAGCCCCTCATTTTCAGGCAAAAATTCATTAAAAAGAGAAATTGCTATCCAAAGTCCTCCCGGTTCTGCTATCCATTTTCTATTCCATCTTCCTTTAGCTTGAAAAAGTTTATCAGCCCAGATTATTCTTCCATTAGCTGTAGAAGGAAAGATTTCTAAGAGTTTTACAGCAAGGGCCATAGCTCTTTCTAAAGAAGGAAAGTGCCAAATTTCTTTTCCTAATTCAGGAAAATAAATAGAAAAAGAAAAGAGGTTTTTTAGCTCCACTTCTCTTTAATGCGTTTAATAATTTTTTCAAGATAAGGAAGATCTTTTTCGGGACAGAGTCCTATTAAAGGTTTTTCTGCTGGCACCACTTCAAAAGGAGAAAAATAAAGTTTATAAACAATAAAAATTCCTTCCTCCCCAAGATAAATAGGGACTTCTCTTTTCATAAAACTCATGATTAACAACTCGTCTCCTTTTTTTACTCTTACTTTCCCTAAGCCTTGTTTTTCTATTTTTTGAGCAAGTGATGGACTTAAAATATAGCGAGCAGTTTCTGGAGCTTTGATAGTATATAAAGTGGAAAGAAGAATTTCAGAAATTATTTCCTCCTGAGAAAGAGGATGTTCAATTTCTAAAACCAATTCTTCAGCTTCTACGAATTTGTTTAAAAGTTCTTGTCGTACATTTTTAACTATTCCATCAATTTTAGCATTTATAGTTTTTAAGTTTTTTTCTCTTTCTAAAACAAAAAGAGGAGTTCCTGGTTTTTCTAACCATTTTCCAGAAGGGCCAAAAACTTTGTCTCCTTCTTTTACTTTAATTTCTCTTAGATATCCTGTGTGGGGAGTCAAAACAGAATAAATTTTTAAAGGTCTTGTTCTAAACTTTTTAATTATTTCGTTTAACTCTTTAAAGTTGATTTTCATAAAATTTTTGTTTATCTATAATAAAGGTTTTGTCCTCCCATAGTTAACAGTGCGGTAAAAAGTTTTTTTCTTAACTCCCTTCTATCCCAGATACCTTGAATATGCCCTCTTCTTAAAGCATTTTCAGCACTGTGATAGTCAGGTGGTATGTCTTGTCCTGTAGTTTCACGAATTACCCTAGGACCTGCAAATCCTAAACGGGTTGACCTTAAGGCGAACTGATAAGGTGCCGAGCCTAAAAAGCTAGCTACAGGACCTGCGTAAGAATTATTATCGTAAACTACTATATAAAGACCTCCAGCTTCTACATATTCTCGTACTGCTATAGTACATCTAGGCATCTGAACAACTCCCAAAGTTCCTTCATGTATTCTTATGCCACCTGTGGAGTGAACCAAAGCTAAAAAAGGACGACGAGTTATTTTAGCTATTTCTATAGCCCTTATAAATTTTTCTCCTTCTGCTACTCCTACTGTTCCCTGTCTAAAATCTCCTATAAGCATTACTGCTATAAGAGAAATACCTCCAATTTTAGCTTCAAAAGAAAGAAGAGCTGAATTTAAACCTGTTCTTTCTTTAGCTTCTTTTAGTTTTTCACTATACCCCTCAAAATTTAAAGGATTGATAGAAGAAATTTCGTCGTTAAAAGTTCTTATACTTCCTTTGTCAAAAATATTATTTAAATACCAAGTATACTCTAAAGAAAAGTGATAATTACAGTTAGGACAGACTCCACAAAATTCTCCATAAAGGTCCGGAACCCAAAGATCTGGACAACCGTACTTTTCTGCTTGCGGACAGGAAACTGTTTTATCTTCTAAAGCCAAAGGACTTTCATAAGGAGTTGTTTCTTCAGGAATATATTGAGTACTTATTTTAGGTTTAAGTTTTTTTCCTACAATAAGATTGTAAACTGTTTTTACCGGATCTGAAACCGGTTTTAAAAGTACTGAAGATTCGCTAGTTAATTCGGTTAAAAATTTTTTAAAACTTTTTTGCCCTTGTTTTAAAATTTTATACTTTATTTCATTTTTTACTTTTAAACTTAAATTATGACTTACTTCTATAAAAGATTTTATTATGCTTTTAGGTTCGTAAACAGCCCATTTAGTCATTTTTCGGTATTTTTTTATTCTATTTTCTATTAAAATCTCTTTTTCGTCTTCACTTAAATCCCAGTCTACATAAAATTTAAAATTTTCTGAGTCTTGTTTAGACAAGACGTATTTTCTAAACATTTTCAAACTTTTGGTTTGAAGAACTACTTCATCAGTAGCTTTGATAAGTTCGATTTTTAATCTTCTGAAAAACTCAAAATCTCTTCTACGAGCTCCTAATGGAGGTTCAGGAATAATTCGGTCTATAGTGCCTAACTCTAAGTTATCATAAGAGGTTAATTTTAAAAATTTAGCACATTTTTCTACTAATTCTCGAGGAGGTCTTTCATCTTTTAAATTAGCTTCAATAGCTGCTGCCCCTTCAGGACTTATGACCGAATAATAACCCTTCTCAGCCATAAGTCTTAAATCAGTAAGTCCTATAGCTTCTGCTCCTCCAGAACCCCCTTCAGAAATAAAAGAAATGGTAGGAACTTTAAGACCAGCCATGTAATAAAGATTTTTAGCAATTTGCTGAGCTGCTCCAGGATAGTCTTCAATAGGATAAGCACCGGGAGTGAAAATAAAAAAATGAATAGGAATACCTTCGGTCTCAGCCATTTTCATATAACGTAAAGCTTTTTCATTTCCCCAAGGTTTAGCGCTCCCTCCTTGTCTATATTCTTCACCATGACCTTTTTCGTGTCCTATTACCATAACTTGATGAAAGTAAAGTTCATTGTCAACCTTACGAATTAACATAGCTTTAGCACACACTATTGCAGGGTCAATGTTGATATCTCTTTCTCCTCCTAGTTCCATGTAACTATCATAAACATTTTCCAATATGTCTTGTAAGGTAAATCTTTGAGGATGTCTCACTATTTTAACTATCTCATAAGGTGTTAAGGTTTTTTCAGCTTCTTGAATTAATTTTTCTATTTTTCTATTAGTTTCTTCAGTAAAGCTTTTTAGTTCTTCAATTGAATAAGAGTAAAAATTTTGATGAACTTTTAAAAGCTCCTCTATAATTTCACGAATATTAAAAAAGTTTTCTCCTTTTATATCTTTTATGTAAATTGCAGTTTCTATAAGATGGGTTAATTTTTTATGAAGTTCTATTCTCATTTTTTTAACTTGGTAAAAATTGATAAATCATATCTAATTTTTCTTCTAAATACTCTTTGTTAGTTTTCAATTTTTCTCCCTTAGAAGTAGCACCTTCTATAACCAAATTTTGAAGAAATTTACGACAACGCTCTTTAGCTAACTCTAGGGTTTCACCGTATATTATAGCTAAAGCCAAGTTTGGATCAAACTGAGTGGGAATGTTATAAGGTTTATCCTGAGGAACATGAGTTCTTACCGTTAACCACGGTTTTGGGGTCCATTCAAAACGGGTAATGGTTCCACTTAAAGGCTTAAAACCTTGAGAAACATCCTCAGCAATTATTCTTAATTCAATACTAGTACCTTTAAAAACAATATCTTCTTGAGAATACTCTAACTTTTCTTCTAGAGCTACCCTTATTTGTTCTTTAATAAGGTTTATAGAATTTTTATTAACAAAAGAAATTTTTGCTGAAATTTCATTTTCTACCTGAATTCTTGTATTTACTTCCATAAGATAGTACTTTCCTTCGGGAGTAACTAACCATTCCCAAGTACCTACACTATAATATCCGGAGTATTTGGCCAATTTTAAAGAATGTTGTACAATTTCTGACTCTATTTTTTGAAAATCAAGGGGAGATCTCGAATTTAAATCAAATCCAGGAGCTACTTCAATTCTTTTTTGTTTAAAGGGACTTTGAATAGTGCAATTTCTGGTACCAAAATGAACATACTCTCCTTTTTTACTTCCTAAAATTTGAACTTCAACATGTTGAATAACAGGAAGCTTAACCTCGATCAAAACTCCCTCATCACCAAAAAATCTCTTAGCATAAGCTCTAACCTTTCTAAAGACTGGTCGCACTTCTTCTAAGTTTTTTACTTCCTCAATTCCCATTCCTCCTCCACCACTTGCAGCTTTAATAAATAAGGAGCGATACTCAAATCCTTCATCTTTTAAAAATTCTAACAACTCTTCTGCTTTAAATTCTGCCTCAATTTCGTTATAAATAGGTTCGGTGGTTCCTGGAATTACAGGAACTTTGAGTTGAGAAGCTAGCTTTTTAAGGTAGATTTTATTTCCTAAATCCCTTATAGATTCCCATGAAGGTCCTACAAAAATAAGCGGTCTCTCTCTTTTTTCAACCCTTCTAGCAAATCTATAGTCTTCAGAAAGAAATCCATAACCAGGATGTATAAGGGTGCACTTAGTTTCATCAGCTACAGCAAGTAAATCATTTATATCTCTGTAGTCAGAAATTCTGAATTTTTTCTTAGCTAAGCGTACATGAAGAGATTCCTCATCTTCCTTAGTATACACCGCTACATAATCTATACCTAACTCTTCACAGGCCTCCATTATTCTTAAAGCTATTTCTCCACGATTAGCAATTAAGAGGCGTTCTTTCATAAAATATTTTTTAGAAATATTTAAAAGGGGTCTCTCAAAATGAGACAGTTTTTTCTCTCTGGTCCAGTAGAAACTAAATAAATAGGAGTTTCTAAGTATTCTTCTATAGTTTTTAGATAAACTTTAGCTTCGTAAGGAAGCTTATCAAAAGAAGTTACTTTAGAGAGGTCTTCTTTCCATCCGTATAGCTCTTTATATATAGGTTGCAATTTATAAAAATCTCCTAAATTAGAAGGAACTGAATTTATCTCTTTTCCTTCCCATCTGTAGCCTATACAAACTTTTATTTTTTCTAAACCAGAGAGCACATCAAGCTTAGTTACAGCTAAGGCTTTGATTCCATTTAATCTTATAGCTGTCTTTACTAAAACTAGGTCTAACCATCCACATCTTCTAGGTCTTCCGGTTGTAGAACCATACTCTCCTCCTTTTTCCCTTAAATATTCTCCAATTTCGTCCTTCAATTCAGTAGGAAAAGGTCCTTCTCCTACTCTTGTTGTGTAAGCTTTTACTATTCCCATAACTAGGTCAATTTCAGAAGGTCCAATTCCTGTTCCGCAACAAGCATTTCCAGCTAAAGTATTAGAAGAAGTTACATAAGGATAGGTTCCATGGTCTATGTCTAAAAAAGTTCCTTGAGCTCCTTCAAAAAGAAGTTTTTTGCCTTTTTTTTTAGCTTCCCAAATAATTAAAGAAACATCCTTTAAATAAGGTTTTAAATATCTTCCATATTCTAAATATTTTTCATAAATTTCTTCAAAACTTATAGGTTCGCTTCCTAAAAATTTTAAAATGAAATTTTTTTCTTCTAAAACTACCTTCAATTTCTCTTTAAAAGTTTCGGGAGAAGTGAGTTCACAAAGTCTGAATCCTCTTCTTCCAATCTTATCCTCGTAACAAGGTCCTATGCCTTTACCAGTGGTTCCTATACGAGAGCGGTTCAGTTTAGCTTCCCTTGCCAAATCTAATTTTTTATGATAGGGCATAATGGTGTGAGCTTTTTCACTAATAATTAATTTTTCAGGAGTTACAGGAATGCCTTCTTTTTCTAGCTTTTTTATCTCTTCTATCAGAACTTCAGGGTCAACTACTACACCGTTTCCAATTACACAAACTGTATGTGGGTGAAATATCCCCGAAGGAATAAGATGAAGTATGTATTTTTTTTGATTAATTACTAAAGTATGGCCAGCGTTATTACCTCCTTGAAATCTTATAACATAATCTACCTTTTCAGTTAAAACATCTACTATCTTACCCTTTCCTTCATCTCCCCACTGAGTTCCTACTACAACTAAAGAAGACATAATTTCCCCCTTAGTTTTGAAAACATCTTCTTTCAAAATATATCACAATTTTAGGGTTTGAAAAAGATAAGATTTTTGAGGTTGATAAAGGCAAAGAGGTTCTTCTTCTAAATAATCTCCTGTTAATTCGTAAGCTCTAGCTCTACATCCTCCACAAAATTTGATATATTCGCATATTCCGCATTTTCCCTTATATAATTTAAAATTTCGCAAGTTATTAAAAACTGGAGATTTTTCCCAAATTTCTTTAAATTCATTTTTTCTTAAGTCTCCAGCCGTTATCTCTAAGTAGCCACAGGGCTGAACCTTTCCTACATGGGAGATAAAACAGAAGCCTATTCCAGCTAAACAACCTCTCGTTAAAGCCTCTAAACCGAAAGTTTCCACTTTAACCAAAAGACCTTCCTCCTTAGCTTTTTCCCTTATTATTCTATAGTAAAAAGGTGCACAGGTAACCTTAAAACTAAGATTAGAACTTTTTCTTTGATGATAAAACCAGGTTAAAACTTTTTCCAACTTTTCACTGAAATTTTTTTCTTCTCTAAAGTTTTTTCCTCTTCCAACAGGAACTAAAACGAAAATATGATAAGCAGAAGCTTCAATTTTTTTAGCTAATTCATAAATGTGGGGTAATTCCTCAAGATTTAAAGGTGTAACAGTGGTATTAATTTGGAAAGGAACTCCCACTTCTTTTAAAATTTTTATTCCCTTTAAAGCATTTTCAAAAGCTCCTGAAACTCCTCTAAAAGAATCATGACTTTTAGAGCTTGCTCCGTCAAGACTTATGCTTACTCTAGATATTCCACTTCTTTTTAACTCTAGAGCAATTTCTTGAGTAAGTAAAGTTCCATTAGTGGCAAGAACTGGATTAAACCCCATAAATTTCGCTTTTTGAATAATATCAAAAAGATCATTTCTTAAAAGAGGTTCTCCTCCGGTGAGAATCAAAACCGGTTTAGATACTTCTGCAATTTCTTTTAGTATTCTAAAAATTTCCTCAGTTTCAAGCTCTCCTTGATAAGGTCCTCTAGAAGCTGAAGCTCTACAATGAATACAATCTAAGTTGCAATTACGAGTAAGTTCAAGAGCAACTAAGCGAGGAGAAAAATTAGAGTAATTCATTTTCAGGAAATTTCTTTACATAGTTTCTTAAAATTCCAATTCCTTCTATTTTTACTTCTACTACATCGCCGTCTTTAAGAGGTCCAACCCCTGGAGGAGTCCCCGTAGCTATAATGTCTCCAGGATAAAGAGTCATAATATTAGCTATAAATTTTATTAGATCAAAAGGATTAAAAATAAGTTCAGAAGTTGAAGAACTTTGTTTTAGTTTCCCATTTACATAAGTCTCTATTTTAAGATTTAAAGGATCAAGTTTAGTTTCTATAAAAGGACCTAAAGGAGCGAAAGTGTCAAAACTTTTACTTCTGCTCCACTGAGAATCTCTTATTTGTAAATCACGAGCAGTTACATCATTAAAACAAGTATAACCCAAAATAGCCTCTTCAATTTCTTTATAAAATCGAGGACGATAAAGTTTTTTACCTATTACTATAGCTAATTCTCCTTCATAATGCACTTCTTTACTTTCGGGGGGAAGATAAATGGTTTCTTCAGGTCCTATTACTGCCGAAGGAGGTTTTAGAAAAAAAATAGGTTCTTTAGGTAAAGGCAATCCAAGTTCTTTTGCATGGTCTTTATAATTTAATCCTACAGCTATAATTTTAGTAGGTAAAACAGGGGGTAAAACTTTTAGATTTTTAAGTTCATGCACCTTATTAAAAGAATAAACCCTATCTGAAAAACAGGTTTCTGGAATTTCAATTACTTCCGAATCTATAACTATTCCAAAAAAAAACCTCTCTCCTTTCTGAAATCTTCCTATTTTCATAATGTTTAAATTTTAGACCACTATAGAAATATTACAATCCAGTTTCTCTTAATTTTTTAATTAGTTCTTTTTGTTCTGAAGTAAGATAAGAAGGCATTTGAGGAAGAAGAACTACATAAAGGTCGCCTCTTTTTTCTCCTTCTAAGGGAAGTCCTAAATTTCTTAATTTGAGTTTAGCTCCTGGTTTGGTCATAGGAGGAACTTTAGCTTTTATTTTTTTTCCTTCCAAAGTAGTAAGTTCTATTTCATCTCCCAAGAAGAAACTGGTTAAAGGAATTTCTTTTTCTAAGATCAGATTTCCGTTTTCTACCCTGTAGTTAGCAGAAGGAACAAACTTAATCTTAAATAAATAAGTTTTAAGAGTTGAACCTACCTTTTTATTTATTCTTAGAACTTGGCCTTCTTTTACTCCAGGAGGAATTTTTATTTTTATCCGCTCAAAAGTGCCAGGTAAATAAACTTCCTTTTCTCCTCCTTTTATTATTTCTTCTAAAGTAAGAGGAAGTTCTGTCTGAATAGTTTCTTGATAAGTTTCAAATGGAGAACTTTCTTCTTCAAAAGGACTTCTAAATAAGTTACTAAAAATTTCACTCAAGTCAAATAAAAAAGCTTTTCCTCCTTTTTTGTTTCTTTTACTGAAAAAAGTTCCTAGATCTATACCCAAATCTTTAAATACACTTTCAAAATCGAATCCTCTAAAAATATCTTCAGTAGTGTATCTTCTTTCAAATTCTGTTGAGCCATACATGTCGTAAAGTCTTCTTTTTTCCGGGTCAGAAAGAACTGCATAAGCTTCGTTTATTTCCTTAAATTTTTCTTCAGCTTCTTTACTTCCTTTATTTCTGTCAGGATGATACTTCATAGCCAATCTTCTATAGGCTCTTTTAATTTCTTCTTGGGTTGCATCTTTTGAAACTCCTAAAATTTTATAATAGTCCTTAGCCATAAAAGGCCTCACCTCTTATAAAATCTAAATTTCAATTAAAAAATAAACTCTTAGTTGAAAAAATCAAGAAATTAAGGATTTAAAGATTGAGAAATTTTGACTCAATTTAAGAAATAAATCCACACTTTTTTTTTATGCTATTTTTAAGTTTAAAGTATTATTAACGTAATTACAGATACTTAAAAATAAAACATTTGGGCATAGTTTTTGTATAAAATTTCTTGGGAAATTTGGAAAAAACAAAAAAGGAGGGAGGTTATGCATCATTTAGACCCTACTAAGATGAAAGATTGGGAAATTGCATACGAAGCAGAAAAAACTATGAAAACTGTTTATCAGTTAGGAGAAGAATTGGGTTTAACTAAAGAAGAACTTTTACCTTATGGTCATTATGTAGCCAAAGTAGATTATAAAAAAGTTTTAGAAAGGTTAAAAGACCGTCCTAATGGAAAGTATATAGATGTAACAGCTATTACTCCTACTCCTTTAGGTGAGGGTAAAACTACGACTTTAGTAGGTTTAGTTGAAGGTTTAGGTAAAAGAGGAAAGAATGTTATTGGAACCATAAGGCAGCCATCAGGTGGTCCTACTTTTAATATTAAAGGTAGTGCTGCTGGTGGTGGTTTGGCTCAAGTTATTCCTTTAGATAAGTTTTCTTTGGGACTAACTGGAGATATTAATGCAGTTATGAATGCCCACAATTTAGCTATGGTTGCTTTAACTGCTAGAATGCAGCATGAGGCTAATTATGATGATGAAACTTTAGCTAAAAAAGGTTTAAGAAGACTTAATATTGACCCAAAAAGAGTTGAAATGGGATGGGTAATTGATTTTTGTGCTCAGGCTTTAAGACACATTGTTATTGGATTAGGTGGTAAAAATGATGGATATCCTATGGAGAGCAAGTTTTACATTGCTGTAGCTTCTGAGGTAATGGCTATTTTAGCAGTAGCAAGAGACTTGAAGGATTTAAGAGAGCGAATTGGTAAAATTGTGGTAGCTTTTGATAAGTTTGGTAATCCTATCACCACTGAAGATTTAGAAGTAGCTGGTGCTATGACAGCTTGGTTAGTAGATGCTATTAATCCTAATCTCATGCAAACTATAGAAGGCCAACCTGTATTTGTGCATGCTGGTCCTTTTGCTAACATTGCTGTAGGACAGTCTTCTATTATTGCAGACTATGTAGCTTTAAAGCTTGGAGACTATGTAGTTACAGAATCCGGATTTGCTGCTGATATTGGATTTGAGAAATTTTGGAATATTAAGTGTAGGCTTTCTGGTTTAGTTCCCAATGTAGTAGTAGTGGTAGCTACCATTAGAGCTCTTAAATGTCATGGAGGAGCACCTATTCCTAGACCTGGTCAACCTATTCCTAAGGAATACTTAGAGGAAAGACTTGACTGGGTAGAAAAAGGATGTGAAAACCTTCTTCACTGTGTAAATATTGTTAAGAAAAGTGGTGCAATTCCTGTAGTTTGTATTAATAAATTTTATGCAGATACTGAAAACGAAGTGAAATTAGTAAGGAAAATTTGCGAAGAGGCAGGGGTAAGAGTAGCTTATTCAGACCACTGGTTAAAAGGTGGAGAAGGTGCCTTAGAGCTTGCTGATGCAGTAATTGATGCTTGTGAAGAGAAAGTTGATTTTAAGTTTCTTTATGAACTTGATGAACCTATTAAGACTAGAATTGAAAAGATTGCTAAGGAAGTTTATGGAGCAGATGGAGTAATTTATCTTCCTGCTGCAGAAGAAAAGATTAAAATGATTGAAGCGGACCCAGAGCTTAGGAAAAATCCTATTTGTATGGTAAAAACGCACCTTTCTCTCTCTGATGATCCAACTAAAAAAGGTGTTCCTAAAGGGTGGACCTTAAGAGTAAGAGATGTGCTTATTTTTAGAGGTTCTGGTTTTACAGTTCCGGTAGCAGGAGATATCAGTCTTATGCCTGGAACAGCTTCAGACCCAGCTTATAGAAGAATTGATGTGGATGTAGAAACTGGAAGGGTAAAGGGCTTGTTCTAAGTTCTAAGAACAAAAAAGAGTTAAAAGCCCCTCCTTTTAAAGGGAGGGGTTTTTAATTTAAAATTTAAAGTTAAATTAAAAAATTGTGAAAATTTAAAAAGGGGGTTTAAAAGATGTCAGCTAAAATAATAGATGGTGTAGCGATTGCTAAAGAAATTAGAGAAGGAATTAAAAAAGAGGTACAGGAATTAAAAGAAAAACATGGTATTACTCCCGGGTTAGTTACCATTTTAGTAGGAGAAAATCCTGCTTCGGTTTCTTATGTTACAGCTAAACAGAAGACTGCACATGAACTTGGATTTTATTCTGTTCAAGAAAATTTACCTGAAAATGTTTCTGAAGATGAACTTTTGAAATTGATTGAAAAGTATAATAATGACCCTAAAATTCACGGAATTTTGGTTCAACTTCCTCTTCCTAAACACATTGACGAAAACAAGGTCATTTTTGCTATAGATCCTAAGAAAGATGTAGATGGATTTCATCCTGTTAATGTAGGTAAAATGGTTATAGGTCTTCCTTGCTTTTTACCTTGCACTCCTCACGGAATTTTAGTGCTTTTAGATAAAGCTGGTTGCCAAGTAGATGGTGCTGAGGTAGTGGTAATTGGAAGAAGTAATATAGTAGGAAAACCTGTAGCCAATTTACTTTTGCAGAAAAGAAAACCGGTAGGAAATGCTACAGTTACAATTTGTCACACTGGAACAAAAGATATTGCTTTTCATACTAAGAGAGCAGACATTTTAATTGTAGCTGCTGGGAGACCCAAAGTAGTTACTGCGGACATGGTAAAACCTGGAGTAGTAGTAATTGATGTAGGAGTAAATAGAATCGGAACTACTCCTGAAGGAAAGCCTAAACTTTGTGGAGATGTAGACTTTGATAGTGTTAAAGAAGTAGCTTCTGCTATTACTCCTGTTCCAGGTGGAGTAGGACCAATGACTATAACTATGCTTATGAAAAACACTTTAGAATCTGCTAAAATGTGGGCGGGGCTTCCCTCAGAAGTTGCTTAAAAATTTTTTATTATTTTAGAAAAATTTTTAGTAAGTATTGAATTTTATTTTTTTTGAATAATAGTAATTATTAAGAAAAAAAATTTTTAAAAGGGGGTAGAGGATATGATAGATCGTGAAGCAAGATTTGGTAGGGGGAAGCTCCCTATTCAAAGTAAAACTGCTGAAGAGCTTTATCAGTATATTCCGGAAGAAGTATTTATAGCTCCTAAAAGAGTAGTTAGAAGAGGTACTACTCCTTGTGCTTTTGGTAAAGGAGGTTCCTGTTGCAAGGTTTGTAATATGGGACCTTGTCAGGTGGTAGAGGGGATTGAAGAATTAAGAGGTATTTGTGGAGCAACTGCTGCAACGGTAGTAGCTCGTAACTTTGCCAGAATGGTTGCTGCTGGAACTTCTGCTCACTCTGACCACGGAAGACATACTGCTCATACTTTTTATGAAGCTGTTCATGGAGAAGCACCTTTTAAGGTAAAAGATAGTAGAAAATTGAGGATTGTAGCTCAAGCTTTTGGGGTAGATTTAAATCTTCCTGAAGATGAAATGGCAAAGAGAGTGGCAGAAGAAGCTGTAAAAGCTTTTGGTCAACAGGAGGGAGAGTTAAAATTTGCTTTAAGGGCACCTCAGCCACTTATTGAAAAGTGGAGAAGATACGGAGTTATGCCTAGAGGGGTTGACAGAGAAGTTGTTGAAACTCTTCACAGAACTAGTGTAGGAGTTGACCAAGATTATAGAAATATTCTTCTAGGAGCTGCTCGTTGTTCTTTAGCAGATGGATGGGGAGGTTCAATGATTGCAACTGAACTTCAAGATGTAATGCTCGGAACTCCTGTTCCTGTAAGAACTAAGGTAAATATTGGACTAGCTACTATTAAAAAAGATCATGTAAATGTAGTAGTTCATGGACATGATCCTATTTTAGCAGAGGCTTTAGCTGTTTCAGCTAGTGACCCTGAAATTGTAGCGGAAGCTAAAAAGGTTGGAGCTAAGGGAGTAAATTTAGCTGGTATTTGTTGTACGGGAAACGAAGTTTTGATGAGATATGGTATTCCAGTTGCTGGAAGTTTTATGCAACAAGAAGCAGCTATTGGAACTGGAGCTATTGAAGCTATAGTGGTAGATGTGCAGTGCATTATGATGAACATTGTGGAGGTAGCTAAACATTTTCATACCTTGGTAATTACGACAAGTCCTATAGCAAAGATGCCTGGAGCTCATCATATAGAATTTGAGTCAACAAGGGCATTAGAGATTGCTAAAGAGATTTTAAAAATGGCGATTTCTCGTTATCCTTTGAGAGATAATAGTAAAGTTAGAATTCCGGAACATAGTGTAGATGTAGTGGTAGGATTTAGTCATGAAACCATAATGTATATACTTGGTGGGAGATTTAGGGCTTCCTATAAGCCTTTAAATGAAAATGTGATTAATGGAAGAATTTTAGGAGTTGCTGCTATAGTTGGGTGTGATAACTACCGAGTTGCGGAACCTATTTCTATTGAAATAGCTAAGGAGCTTATTGCTAATAATGTTCTTATTTTAGCTACGGGTTGTGCAGCAGTAAGACTTGGAACAGCTGGACTTTTAAGACCTGAAGCTGCAGAACTTGCTGGTCCAGGACTAAGGGAGGTATTGGAAGCTGTGGGATGTCCACCAGTTCTTCATATGGGGTCTTGTGTAGATAATTCAAGAATTCTTTTAGCTGCCACTGAGGTTGTTAGAACTGGAGGTCTTGGGGAAGACATTTATCAGATTCCTGCTGTAGGATCTGCTCCTGAGTGGATGAGTGAAAAGGCTATTGCTATTGGAATGTATTTTGTGACAAGCGGTGTTCAAGTAGTTTTTGGTCCTACATTTCCTACTCTTAATAGTAAAGAAGTTTGTGACTTTTTATTTAATGAGATTGAAACTTATTTTGGAGGAAACTGGAGAGTTGCTAGGACAGCTAATGAATTTGTAAATATTATGATAGACAGAATTAATTTTGGTAGGAGAAATCTTGGAATTGATAAGCCTAAACCAAGAATTCTTTACGATATGGCTATGAGAAGAGCTTTAGCTGCTCCAAAAGTGGAAACTCCTCAACATCTTGTGGGTTATTATGGACCTATATCTTTAAAAGGTAGTGTGGAAGAGAAGAAGGCTTAATTTGAGTGATTAATAAAAGAGGTCAGGAGAGAAAAATTCTCTTGACCTCTTAAGATTGTTATTATATACTTTTTAAAAAAGTATTTAAAAAAGTTTGAAGGGGGATGAAAAAAATGAGTAATGCTAAAGGAAAAGTTTTAATTGTAGGAGGAGGAATTGCAGGTATTCAATCTGCTTTGGACTTGGCAGATCTTGGATATTATGTTTATTTGGTAGAGAAGAAAGCTACTATTGGTGGGGTTATGGCACAACTTGATAAGACTTTTCCCACCAATGATTGTAGTATCTGAATTTTAGCCCCAAAAATGGTAGAGGCCGGTAGGTCTCCCAACATTGAAATTTTGACCTTAACTGAGATTGAAAGTATTGAGGGAGAACCGGGTAATTTTAAAGTGAGGTTAAAGATAAATCCAAGATATATAGACCCTTCTAAGTGTACAGCTTGTGGAGATTGTGCTAAGTATTGTCCAAGATTAGCTATAGATTCTTTTAATGCCAACTTAACATTTACTCGTTCTGCTCATATAGATTTTCCTCAGGCAGTTCCGACAGTGTATTATATAGATGCTGAAACTTGTCTTCATTTAAATTATGAAACTTGTATGCTTTGCACTAACATATGTGGTCCTAAGGCTATAGATTTTTCTCAAAAACCTGAGTACAGAGAGGTAGAAGTAGGAGCAGTTATTATAGCTCCTGGATTTGGTCCTGTACCTCAGGAAGCTTTGGAGAAATATGGTTATGGAACTTATGATGATGTAGTAACTAGTATTGAAGTTGAACGTATGACCTGTGTTTCGGGTCCTACAGAAGGAGAAGTAATAAGGCCTTCGGACTTTAAACATCCTAAAAAGATTGCTTATATTCAATGTGTGGGGTCTCGTGATTTAACTTGTGATAGAAATTACTGTTCTACTGTTTGTTGCATGTATGCGGTTAAGGAGGCTACTATAATAAAAGAACATGAACCTTCTGCTGAAATAACTTTATTTTTCATGGATGTAAGGACTCAAGGTAAGGGATTTGATGAAGCTTTTAGAAACTATGTAGAAAAGTATAAAATGAGAGTTGTTAGGGCAAGGCCTCCAAAGATAGAAAAGGTAGGAGAAAAATTAGCTTTAACCTATGTAGATGAGGATGGTCAGAGAAAAAGGGAACTTTTTGACATGGTAGTTTTGTCTGTAGGGCTTTCTCCTCCTAAGGATGCAGAAAAGCTTGCTTCTATTTTTGGGATCGAGCTTAATGAGTTTAAGTTTGCAAAGACTTCAGCTTTAAAACCTATAGAGACTAACCGTCCTGGAATTTATGTAATTGGGGCTTTTCAGGGACCTAAAGATATTCCTGAAAGTGTTATGCAAGCTTCGGGTGGAGCTGCAACGGTTTCGGAACTTCTTAAAGAAGGAAGATTTACTAGTTACGTAGTAAAAGAGTATCCTCCTGAGGATTTAGAACTTATGTCTGGAGAACCAAGGATTGGAGTATTTGTGTGTCACTGTGGGGTAAACATCGCAGGTGTAGTAAATGTTAAAGAGGTAGTAGAATATGCTAAAACACTTTCCAATGTGGTTCATGCTGAAAATTTGACTTATGCTTGTTCTCAGGATTCTTTAGACACTATTAAGAAAAGAATACAAGAACATAAGCTTAATCGTGTAGTAGTTTCTGCTTGTTCTCCAAGAACCCATGAGCCTCTTTTCCAAGATACCATTCGTGAGATGGGTTTAAATCTTGCGCTTTTTGAGATGGCTAATATTAGGGACCAGTGTTCTTGGGTTCATGCAGACGATCCTGAAAAAGCAACTGATAAGGCTAAGGACTTAGTGAGGATGGCTGTTTCTAAAGCTAGGAGACTTAAACCTCTTGAGCTGCAAAAGGTTCCGGTAACTCCTTCGGCTTTGGTAGTAGGTGGGGGGGTTGCGGGAATGATTTCAGCGCTATCTATTGCTGAGCAAGGTTTCCAGGTATATTTAGTTGAGAAAGAATTTGAGCTTGGAGGAAATTTAAAGAGGGTTAAGTATTTGATAACTGGTGAGGATCCACGGGAATTTGTAAAAGAGCTAATTTCTAAGGTTGAGGCTCATCCTAATATAAAGATTTTTAAGGGAGCAACTATTGAGAATGTATCAGGTTATATAGGGAATTTTACGACCACTATTAGAGTTGGGGATTCTTCTGAGTTAGTGAATCATGGAGTGGTGGTGGTAGCTACTGGTGGAAGAGAATATAGGCCTTCTAGATATCCTTTAGATGGAAAAAAAGTTATAACTCAACTTGAATTAGAAGAAAGATTAGCTCAAGGTAAGGATTTAAGTGATGTGAAAAAAGTGGTGATGATTCAGTGTGCTGGTTCAAGAGGAGAGGAATTGACTTACTGTAGTAAAGTTTGTTGTGTTCAAGCCTTGAAAAATGCTTTAAAAATAAAGGAGATAAAACCTGAGGTTGATGTTTTTATTCTTTATATGGATATGAGAGCTTACGGATTTTATGAAAAGTATTATTTTGAAGCAAGGAAAAAAGGTATTAAATTTGTAAGGTATTTAAATGAGAGAAGACCTGAGGTGGTAAGTGGAGGAGTGAAGGTTTACGACATGATAGCTGGTGAAGAACTTTTTATTCCTGCAGACTTGGTTGTGCTTTCAGTGGGAATTGTTCCTTCAGAGGATAAAGATATAGTTAATATGCTTAGGATTCCTTGTGGAGCTGAAGATGGATTCCTTATGGAAGCTCATGTAAAATTAAGACCTGTTGATACAGCAACAGATGGTGTTTTTATTTGTGGACTTGCTCATGGACCGAAACCATTGGAAGAAGTTATATCTCAGGCTAAGGCTGCAGCAGGGAGAGCTACTATTCCTCTTGCTAAGAAAGAGGTTGAGGTATCACCTATTGTGGCTGGTGTGGACGAAGGTAAATGTATTGGATGTGGTATTTGTGTAGAGCTTTGTCCGTTTTCAGCTATTGAATTGTTAAAGGTAGATAAAAAAAGAAAAGCCAAAGTTATAACTGCAGCTTGTAAGGGTTGTGGAATTTGTGCATCGCACTGTCCTGTATTTGCTATAGATGTAGGTGGTTTTACGAGAGAGGCTATTTTGGAACAACTAGCTGGTTTCAAGAAAGAGGTGGTAGAAAAGGTATTGGAAGAAAAAAAGGCAGAGGTGGGAAGCTAACTAAAAAAAAGATAATTAAAAAAGGAGGGAGAGAAAAATGGGTTTCGAACCAAGAATATTAGCTTTTATGTGTCATTGGTGAGCTTATACAGCTGCTGATGGAGCCGGGGTTGCTCGTCAGAACTATCCTCCTTACTTGAGAGTAGTAAGAGTGATGTGTACAGGAAGAGTTGATCCTTTATTTGTAATGATGGCTTTTAATAATGGTGCAGATGGAGTATTAGTTGCAGGATGTAGAATTGGAGAGTGTAAGTATGGAGAGGGTAATTTAGAAGCTTTACTTATGGGTGAGACGGTAAAAAATCTTATGAAACTTTTAGGAATGGAAGAAAAAAGATTGAGACTTGATTGGGTTTCTTCTTCTGAGTCTGCTAAAATTGTGGAGATTATAAGAGACTTTTCTAATACATTACAAGAAATTGGGCCTTTAGGAGAAAAAGAAGGTTGGAGTGAAGAAGACAAAAAGTTTTATTTAGAAAGTGCAGTTGCACTTTGCAATAATATGCAATTTAGGTCTTCTTATGGAAATTTAGCTAGGGAAATAAAAAAGATGGGAGATTTTTCTTTAGAGGTTATAACTAAGAAGGTAGAGGAAAAGCTTTTATCTGCTATGAAGACTAGACTTTATGAAATTGAGATTAAAGAGTTAGTAAAAGATGGTCCTAAGAGTTTAGATTATATAGTTGGTAAAATTAAGGGAGATCCTGTAGAAATAGAAAAAATTTTATCTAAAATAATAAAAACTTAGGGGGGGCTACTTTGAGTGTAGAGAGCCTGACTGTAAAACTTTTAGAAAAGGTTCAAGAGCCTAAGTTAAGGTCTTTAGTTTCTGGTCAAGTAGAGAGTTTTGACCAATGTTTTAGGTGTGGTGCTTGTTCTGGGATCTGTCCGGTTAAAAAAACTACTCAAGTTTTTGATCCTCGTAAAATTATTCATCTTCTTTTGTTAGGTTTTAAGGAAAAGATTTTAAATGAAGTCTTATGGTATTGTTCTCAGTGTGGAAGTTGTGTTCCGGTATGTCCTATGGATGTTAAGCCTAAAGAAGTAATTGCAGCTATTAGGAAATTTATGTTAGATGAAGGATTGATTACATTAGATAATCTTTTTGAATTGGGCAAATTTGCAAGAGTTATTAAAGATAAGTGTATAGTTTGTTTAACTTGTGTTAGACTTTGTCCTTTTTCAGCTCCGGTGATTAATCCCGAAGGGTATGCAGAAATTCAAGTGGATAAATGTAAGGCTTGTGGAATTTGCGTGCAGGGTTGTCCAGCTCGAGCAATAGAATTAAGAAAAAATCCAGAATATATGGAGGTTAGGTACTAATGGAAGAAAAGGGATTTAAATTGGGTATTTTATGTTGTAATTACACTAATTTGGCAGAAAAAGAAGACTTTAGTGAAATTTTAAGTGAAGTTATTATGAAAAGATATCCTTGTTCTGGGCATATTGAAATTACGGATATTTTGAGGACTTTTAGAGAAGGTGCTGAAGCTGTTTTGGTTGCGGGTTGTCAGAAAGGAACTTGTCATAATGAGAACGGAAGTTTAAGAGCTGAGCATCAGGTTGAGGGAGCTCAAAGAATTATTGAGGAGATAGGGCTTCACAAAGAATTTTTAAAGTTTGTTTATGTGG
This sequence comes from Thermodesulfobacteriota bacterium, assembly GCA_030578315.1. Classification (GTDB taxonomy): domain Bacteria; phylum Desulfobacterota; class Thermodesulfobacteria; order Thermodesulfobacteriales; family Thermodesulfobacteriaceae; genus Thermodesulfobacterium. The sequence goes on from JAUQQL010000001.1 coordinate 72,593, forward strand.
AGAGGCTAAATACTGGGGATTTTATGGAAAAGGTAAAAGAATTTTATAAAGAAGTTTTAAATAAACTTTTAAAGGAGAAGAAGGTATGATAATTGCTGAGAGACGGCCTTTACCTAAAATTTTAAAAAACATCGAACCTTACAATAAAGTTTTAGTATTAGGTTGTAGAGGATGTGTAGCTATTTGTTCTGCAGGAGGAGATAGAGAAGTAGCTATTGTAGCGGAAGCTATAAGGTTAGCTCGTGAAAGAGCAGGTAAGCCTATTGAAGTTTTAGAAGAGACTTTTATTAGACAATGTGATCCTGAATATCTTGTTCCATTGGCTGAGTTAGGAAAACAAGTGGAAGCTGTTGTTAGTTTGGCTTGCGGAGTTGGAGTTAATTTTATTGCAGACCTTTATCCGGAGTTAAGGATTTTTCCAGGGGTGGATACTACTTTTTATGGAGCTAATGTAGCCTTAGGTGAGTGGATAGAGAAGTGTAGAGGTTGTGGAGAGTGTATTATTGATATGACAGGAGGTCTTTGTCCTATAGCGAGGTGTGCTAAGAGTTTACTTAATGGTCCTTGTGGTGGTTCTCAAAATGGTAGGTGTGAAGTAAGAGAAGATATGCCTTGTGTATGGCATTTAATTGTAGAGAGGCTTACTAAGAGAGGGGAACTTGACAGACTTATGGAAATTTGGGGACCTAAAGACTGGAGAGCTTCTGGAGGAGAAGGTTTAAGGACTAGAGAAAGAGCAGACTTAAAAGTTTAAAGAGTTTTAGAGACTTTGTAGAGGAGGGGGGTTCCGTGGAATACAGAAGCCATTTAGAAAGATTATTAAAAGAAGGTCAATTTGTAGTTACTAGTGAGATAGGGCCTCCTAGAAATGCAGATGGGGAGGTAGTGAGAAAAAAGGCTAAAATGTTGAAAGGATATGTAGATGCTGTAAATATAACTGACTGTCAGACAGCGGTAGTTAGGCTTTCAAGTTTGGCTTCGGCTGTAATTATTTTATCAGAGGGTTTAGAACCGGTTATGCAGATGACTTGTAGAGATAGAAACAGAATAGGAATTCAGTCCGACCTATTAGGTGCTTATGCTCTTGGAATTAGAAATCTTCTTTGTTTAACAGGTGACCATCACAAATTTGGTAATCATCCCATGGCTAAACCTGTTTTTGACCTAGATTCTATTTCACTTTTAAATATGGTTAAAGGTTTAGCTGAAGGTAGATTTCAAAATGGAGAACCATTAAAGGGAGTGAGACCAAACTTTTTTAGGGGAGCAGCAGCTAATCCTTTTGCAGATCCTTTTGAATTTAGAGTTAAAAGATTGGCTAAAAAAGCTAAGGCAGGAGCAGAGTTTATTCAAACTCAAATTATTTATAATGTAGATAAATTTAGAAAGTTTATGGAAATGGCAAGAGATGAAGGTCTTTTAGAAAATCTTTATATTTTAGCAGGAATTACACCTCCTAAATCTTTAGGAATGGCTAAATATATGAAATATTATGTTCCTGGAATGGATGTTCCTGATGAAGTTATTAAGAGGATGGAATCTGCTAAAGATAAACAGGAGGAAGGTATTAGCATAGCAGTAGATATTATTAATCAGGTAAGAGAAATTCCTGGAGTTAGAGGGATTCACATTATGGCTATTGAATGGGAAGAAGCTGTTCCTGAGATAGTGAAAAGGGCAGGGCTTTTACCTCGTCCCGAAGCTCCGGAAGTTGTTCCACCTTTTGTGGTGGAGAAAATTGTTGAAAAACCTGTAGAGGTGATTGTAGAAAAAATAGTAGAAAAACCTGTGGAAGTAGTGGTAGAAAAAGTAATAGAAAAACCTGTGGAGGTAATTATGGAAGAGAAGGGATTACGTTCTGAACTTCCTTTAAATGTAATAATAGATGTTTTAGCTAATATGAGGGCAAGTTTAGAAAGTTTAAAGTCTGGTATCTCCTTTTTAACTGAAAGTTTAGAAAAGCTTGAAACTACAGTGCTTGGTAAACCTGTTGAGAGACCTAAAGTTATAGTAGAGAAACCCAAGGTTGAAGTAGCACCTCCAAAGGTTGAGGTAGCACCTGAGGTAAAACCTGTAGTTGAAGAAGTAAAGCCTGTAGAGGAAGTAAAGCCAGTGGTAGAAGTTGTGCCTGAGGTAAAAGTTGAAGAAAAGGTTGAAGTAGCACCTCCAAAGGTTGAGGTAGCACCTGAGGTAAAACCTGTAGTTGAAGAAGTAAAGCCTGTAGAGGAAGTAAAGCCAGTGGTAGAAAAAGTTGAGATTAAAATAGGAGAATTTACTGGGGTATATAGACCTCTTTCGGAAAGAGCAAAAGGCATTTCGGAGGATCTTTTTATTGAAAAGTCTTCTGATATGATAAAAGAAGTAGTTATTGGAAAAGGAGATAAGGCTTTAAGGATAGGTGGCAGTAATGTTTTAAATTTTCACTTATTTGAAGGTGAGATGAAACATGGAGTTAAAATTGCTATGGAGGTTTTGGATATAGAACCTAAGGAATGGCCGGATAGTTTAAAGAAGTATTTTGCTGATGTTTATCATGATCCGGTTCTTTGGGCAAAAAAGTGTGTAAACGAATATGGAGCTGAGGCAATTTGTTTGTATCTTATGGGAACAGATCCCAATCTTTTAAATTTAGATGCTAAGCACGCAAAGGAAGTAGTTAAAAAGGTTGCAGATGCTATTGATGTTCCTTTAATTATCTGGGGTTCTGGAAATGCTGAAAAGGATACAGAAGTTTTAAGAGAGGTAGCAGAAGTTGTAGCTGAAAAGGGTGCTTTAATAGGACCTATAGTTGAAGCTAATCATAGAACTTTAGCAGCTGTAGCTTTAGGATATAATCTTCCTGTAATTGCTTCCACTCCCATTGATGTAAACTTAGCTAAACAACTTAATATTTTACTTGAAGGAATGGGTATTCCTTTAGACAGAATTGTAATGGACCCATCTATAGGAGCATTAGGTTATGGAATTGAGTATACTTATTCAGTTATGGAAAGAATAAAGTTAGCAGCTCTTTATGCTCAGGATAAGCAACTTCAGGTTCCTTTTATTTGTATGTTAGGAAAGGAAGTATGGAAGACTAAAGAGGCTAATTTACCTACAGATGATACTTTTGGTGAGCAAGAAATGAGAGGAGTTATTATGGAAGCATTAACAGCTGTGGCTTTAGCTGTAGCAGGTGGAGAGTTACTGGTAATGAGACATCCTAAGGCAGTTCAACTTTGTAAACAACTTTTTAAAGCTTTAAGTTAAAAAAAGTTTAAAGTTAAAGGGGGTAGAGGAAATGTCTAAAATTATTTGTTCTGCAGCTATTAGAGGGGCACATAAAATTGTGAATATGGCTTGGGAAAAATACGAAGAAGCGGTAAAAAAGTATGGTAAAGAGCAAGAGGTAGGTTTTCCTAATACTGCTTATTATTTACCTATTATTTATGCTATTTTAGGTTATCCTGTTAAAAGGTTAGGAGATTGTGGTGAGGTTTTGGAGGAAGCTAAAAAGCTTCTACCTCCTATTCCGGAAGAAGAAGTTTGGACACCTTATTTAGGTCCAGCTTTAGATGCTGGAATGGCAACATTTTTTGCAGAAGAGGTTATTGAAGCTATAAGGTATTTAGAGGATCCTGATTTTTATACTAAAACAGAGGACCCACTTAATGGAAATTATTGGTTAGGTGCAGCAGATGATGTTATTTTTAGAAAAAGAGGAGTAGAGTTTGTGGACGGTACTGCACCTGGTTTTGCTGCTATTTTAGGAGCTCCTATTGCTGAAACTAGAGAAAAAGCTAGAGAATTAGCTGTAAAATTAGCCAATGAACTAAGAGAAAAAACTCTTTATGTATTTATGCATGACCAAACTAATGGAATTTATATGCCAGAGCTTTTAAGGGAAGCTGGTGTTCAGCTTGGTTGGAATGTTCGTTTAATTCCTTTTGGTCCTACTTATACTTCGGTAGTTTTTGCTATTGGCTTTGCTTGTAGAGTTGCTATGGCATTTGGTGGAATTAAACCTGGAGACTATATGGGTAATCTTCTTTACAATAGAGATAGAACTTATGCTTTTGCTATGCCTTTTGGTCCAGTATCAGACGAATGGTATGCTAATGCTGCAGGTGCTATAAACTGGGGATTTCCTACTATTTCTGACTGGGATATTCCAGAGATAAAGCCTTATGGTATTTGTATGTACGAACATGTTGTATCTAAAGTTCCTTATGAAGAGATTGTAGACCGTGCAGTAGAAGTAAGAGGTCTTAAGGTTACAGCTGTAAAGTTAGATATTCCTGTTTCTTATGCTCCAGCGTTTGAAGGTGAAAGAATAAGGAAAGAAGACCTTTATTTGGAGTGTGGAGGAGGTAGGACTATAGGAGTTGAGCTTCTTGTTTCTAAACCTTTGGATGAGGTAGAAGATGGTAAGATTGAGGTGATTGGACCTGATATTGATGAATTACCTAAACTTGGTTTTCAAGGTCCTCCTTATAGAGTGCCTTTAGCTATTTTAGTAAAAGTTGCTGGTGCAAGAATGCAAGAAGACTTTGAGCCTATTCTTGAAAGACAATTTCATCATTTAATTAATTATGCTCAAGGTGTAATGCATGTTGGACAGAGAAATATTATGTGGATAAGAATTGGTAAGCAAGCAGCTGAAAAAGGATTTTTATTTAAACATATTGGAAAAATTCTTTATGCTAAATTAAGACAAGAATTTAGTGCTATTGTAGACAAATGTGAAGTTACTATTTATACAGATGAAGGAAAAGCTAAAGAGATATTGGAAATGGCTAAAGAAATTTATGCTAAAAGAGATGCTCGTTTGGCAGGACTTACTGATGAAGATGTAGATACTTATTACACTTGTACATTATGTCAAAGTTTTGCTCCCAGTCATGTATGTATAGTTACTCCTGAGAGAATGGGGCTTTGTGGTGCTTACAGCTGGCTTGATGCTAAAGCTTATTATGAATTAAATCCTGCTGGTCCTAATCAGCCCATTCTTAAAGGTCAATTACTTGATGAAACCTATGGAAAGTTTGAAGGTACAGAAGAAGCGGTTAAGAAGTTTTCTGGTGGAAAGGTGCAAAGTGTTTCACTTTACAGTATTTTGGTAGATCCTATGACTTCTTGCGGATGTTTTGAATGTATAGCTGCCATTTTACCTTCTATCAATGGAATTATGATAGTTCATAGAGATTATACGGGAATGACTCCTACTGGAATGAAATTTACCACCATGGCTGGAATGGTAGGTGGAGGTCAGGTAACTCCTGGATTTGTGGGGATTGCTAAACTTTATATTGCTTCCAGAAAGTTTTTGAAAGCTGAAGGTGGGCTTTTAAGAGTGGTATGGATGCCTAAATCTCTTAAAGAAGAGATTAAAGATAAATTGATAGAGAGAGCTAAAGAGCTTGGAGTGCCTGATTTGTTAGATAAAATTGCAGACGAAACTACAGCTAATACTGAAGAAGAATTAGCTGAATGGATTAAGAAAGTAAACCATCCAGTTTTGAATTTACCTCCTTTAATGTAAGAAGTAAAAAATTAAAAAAAATTACTTAGGAGGAGAAGTCAATGGGACTTACAGGAATTCAAATAATGCAAAAACTTCCCAAAACTAACTGTGGAGATTGTGGTTTTCCTACTTGTTTAGCTTTTGCTATGAAAGTAGCTACAGGGGAAGTTGAAATTGGGAAGTGTCCTCATGTAGATCCAGCTGTAAAAGAAGAAATTGAGGAGGCTTCTGCTCCTCCTATTAGAACTGTAAAGTTAGGAGGAGGGGAAAATGTTTACAAACTAGGGGGAGAAACTGTTCTTTTTAGACATGACAAAAGATTTGAAAATCCTCCTCTTATGGGAACTTTCATTGCAACCAATATGAATGATGCTGAAATAGAAAGAAGGATTGAGCTTTATAAAAAATTTCAGTGGGAAAGAGTAGGAGTTAAACTTTTTCCTGATGTGATCTTTATTGAAGACAAAGGTGATGGAGTAAAATTTGTAGAGTTAGTTAAGAAAGCAAGAAAAGAGATTCCTTGGGTAGCTATTGTTTTAAGTTCTTCTAATGTAGATACTTTAAAGGCAGCTATTACAGAATGTGGCGATTTTAAACCTCTTATTTATGGAGCTAATGCTTCCAATTTAGAAGCACTCTGTAGTTTAGCTTTAGAAACTAAAACTCCTTTAACTGTAGTAGGAGATAGTCTTGGAGAAGTGGTTAAGCTTTCTGAGGAGGCAATAAAAAAAGGGTTGAAGGACTTAGTTTTAGACACAGGAGCTAAAAGTGTAAAAGAACTTTTTGAAGACTTGGTAATTGTTCGTAGAGCTTCTATTAAAAAAAGATTTAGACCTCTTGGATTTCCGGTTATAACTTTTACTTACAGGTATGCTTCGTCTTTAGACCTTGAAGCAGTGTTAGCTGGTTTACTGATTGCCAAATACGCTAGTGTAATTATTCTTTCGGACTTAACAGCAGATACTCTTTACAACCTTATGGTAGAAAAGATGAATATTTACACCGATCCTCAGAAACCTTTAGTAGTTGAAGAAGGTATTTATCCTATTAATGGTCCTGACGAGAATGCTTTAGTGGCTATTACTTGTAACTTTGCTTTAACCTATTTTATAGTAAATGGAGAAATTGAAGGTAGTAGAGTTCCTACTTGGCTTCTGATTAAAAATACTGATGGACTTTCTGTTCTTACAGCTTGGGCAGCAGGTAAGTTTACGGCTGATGGTATAGCGGAATTTGTTAAGAAATGCGGTATAGCAGATAAAGTAAAGCATAGAAAACTTATTATTCCTGGATATCTTGCAGGGATGAAGGGAGAATTAGAGGATGAACTTTCGGGCTGGGAAATTATTGTAGGACCGAGAGAAGCTAGTGGAATTCCTGCCTTTTTCAGAAACTTGATAAAGGAGATGGCAGCAGCTTAAAGTACATAAAAAATTAGAAAACAAGGGGGAGGAAATTTATGAGTCAAACTGTAGTGTGTATTGCAGAAAGTATTAACATAATGTCTAAAAAAATTGGAACAGCTATGAAGCAAAGAGACCCTGGTCCTATTCAAGAAATGGCTAAGGAAGAAACAAGGTTGGGAGCAGATTATTTAGATTTAAATATTGGTCCTGCTAAAAAAGATGGGCCAGAACTTGCACCCTGGATTGTAAGGGTAGTAGAAGAGGTAGTGGATACTCCTATTTCTTTAGATACTACGAATCCTGATGCTATGATTCCAGGTATTAGAGCCTCTAAAAATCCCCAAAAAGCTCTTATAAATTCTATTTCTTTAGAAAGAGTAGATAAACTAGGTCCTTTTGCTGCGGAAGTTGGCTGTGATGTAGTAGCTCTTCTTTGGGGACCTCAAGGTCTTCCAAGGGATGCTAATGAAAGAGCTTCCATTGCTGTAGATCTTATTATGAAACTTAATGAATATGGAATACCAAACGAAAAAATTTGGGTTGATCCTATTGTTACTCCTATTACTCTTGGAGCTCAACAAATTCTAGAACTTCTTACTTTTTTCTCTATGCTTCAAGACATTGCTCCTGGTGCTAAGAGTACTGTAGGACTTTCTAATGTTTCTAACGGAGTAAGACCTGAGCTTAGGCCTTATCTTAATAGAGTAATGCTTATGATGCTTATGAAGTATAATATCTATTCTGCTATAGTGGATGTTTATGACCAGGAATTAGTAGAAATTGCTAAAGGGAAACACCCAGATTGGGTTGCTTTAACTCATAGGATTATGGATGGAGATGAGCCAGATCCTAAGACTCTTTCTCCTAAAGAACTAGAGATATATAAAACAGTTAGAGTTTTAATGGGTAAAACTATTTTCTCTGAATCCTGGTTACAAATTTAAAAAAGGTTTTAAAAAGTTTAAAAATAAACAAAATTTAACCCCCCTTAGAAGTTTATTCAAAAGATCTAAGGGGGGTTCTTAAAATAACTCCTCCTCCTAAAAGATAATTTTTTTCGTAAAAAGTGCAGATTTGGCCTGGTGTAGCTCCCCAGACAGGTTTTTCAAATAAAATTTTATAGTAATTTTTTTCTTTTTTAATTTCTTTTACAGGAACAGGCTCACTTTTATATCTTATTTGAGCCTCAGGTTTTTCCCAAAGTTCTAAAGGTAAGTGTAAGTTTAAATTTTTTAAAATTAGTTCTTCTGTATATAGTTCTTCTTTTTCTCCGAGGATAATTTTGTTTTCTTTGGGGTCTAGTTCTAATATATAAACAGGTTTTCCTAAAGAGAGGTTTAGTCCTTTTCTTTGTCCAATAGTAAAAAATTGGATACCAGGGTGTTTTCCTACTATTTTATTTTTATAAATCACAGGTCCTTCTTTGTAGGGTAAATAACATTTTAAGAATTCTTTAAGAGAAACTTTTCTAAGAAAACAAATATCTTGAGATTCTTTTTTTTCTATAAAAGGTAAATTTAAGTCTTGGGCTATTTTATAAACTTCTTCTTTTTTAAAATTTCCTAGTGGAAGTACAAGATGAGGTAAAACTTTTTTTTCAATTAAAGAAAGAAAGTAGGTTTGGTCTTTTTTAAAATCTTTAGGTTTAGATAAAAGAATATGTCCTTTATATTCGGAAACTTGGGCATAGTGTCCTGTAGCTAAATAAGGAGTTTTTAAGTTTTGAAGTGCATAAGAGTAAAGAAATCCAAATTTAATTTCTTTATTACACCAGGCACAAGGATTAGGAGTTTCTCCTTTTTTGTAAGAGTTTACAAAATTTTTTATTATTTTTTCTGTAAATATATTTCTTAAATCTAAAAACGTATGAGAAATTTTTAAAAAGTTTACTATTTGGGAAAGGTTTTCAAAATCTTGATTATTAAAAAGATAAAGAGTTATTCCTATGATATTATAACCTTGAGTTTTTAAAATATAGGCTGAAAGAGCACTATCTATGCCTCCACTTAAAGCTACAACTATTTTTTTCATTGGAAAACCACTTTCTAAATTTAAAAATTAAGATTAAAATTTAACATAACTTTAATTTTTTTTTAAAGTAAACTGTTTTTAAAATTATGTATAAGAACTCATCAGAGCGAATGATAGAAACTGAAACAGTTAAGAAGAATCTTATAGAAAAATTTACGAAAACTTCTTATAAAGTTTTAGCAGACAAGGCTAAACTTCCGGAAGAAACAGTAAAAGAGGTTGAAAGTAAGCTTAAGAATGCGGGAATAAAAATTTATAAAGGATTACAAAGAATAGATAAGGGAAGATTAGGAATTCCTGTTTATATTAGTTTATACGACTTAGAAGGAAAGAAAGTTACTGGAAATTATAAACAGATGGGGAAAGGAGCTACTGAAACTTTAGCTCAAGCAAGTGCTTTAATGGAGTTAGTAGAAAGATTTTCTCTTTTTTCCTATATTTCTCAAGTTATTAAAAAGGGAGTTTTTTCTTCTTTTGATAAGCTTGGGTCTCGAGCTATAGATTTTTCTTTATTTTTACAATCGGTAGAAGATACAGAAGATGCTGAAAGTAAAAAAATAGCTTATAGATACTTAAAAAAAGTTCCCTTTTATTTTGTTCCAGCTTTAGAATTTAGAACTAAGGAAGTTAAGTGGCTTCCTTTTCACTGGTTTTGGGTTTTATACGAATATAACGGTTCAGCAGGAGGTAATACTTATTTAGAGGCTTCTGTTCAGGCTGTGTGTGAATTAATTGAAAGGCATACTAACGCTTTATCAATAAAAAGTTCCGGATTAATGCCTGCAATAAGAAGAGAATCTATAAAAGGTGAAGCTGATGAACTTTTGAAGTGTTATGAAAGATTAGGAATTCAAGTTTGGATAAGAGACATGACTTTTGGTATGCCGGTTCCTACAGTTGCAGTTATGGCTATGGATCCTTCAACTTATCCAGAAAGAAGTGAAATTGTATATACAGCTGGAACGGCAACTAGTCCTCAGAGAGCTTTAATAAGAGCTTTAACTGAAGTTGCTCAACTAGCAGGAGATTTTGATACTCAGGGTAAATACTTAGAAAGTGGTCTTCCCAAATTTAAAACTTTAGAGGAAGCTAAAAAAGTAGTAGAATATTCAAAAGAAATAAGTTTAGAAGACTTACCTAGTCTTTATTCTGAAGACCATAAAGAAGAATTAGAAAGTTTAAGCATTAAGTTAAAGGATTTAGGTTTTGAGGTATATCTTATAGATATTACTCATGAAATTTTAAATATTCCTACAGTTTACGCTATAATTCCTGGTATTCTTTTTAGGGAAAGAACAAAAATTTCATATCTTTATCAATTGGTAAGAACTTTAAGTTTGTACTTAAATGTAGAAGAAAGAAAAAAAATTTTAGAGGAACTTATAGAAGAAATTGAAGATAGATACTATCTTTGGGCCTACTTAGGAAATACTTATAAAGAAATGGGAAAAACAGAAGAAGCTATTTTGTGTTATGAAAAAGCTTTACAGTTTGTTTTACCTAAATCGGATGAGGTAGCTATTTTGACTCATTTAGCAGATTTATACTTAAAAAAAGAAAATTTTATGAAGGTTATTGAAATAATTGAAAAGGCTTTAGAAATAGAGGAAATTCCAGAATTATACAATCTTTTAGGTAGGGCCCTTTACAAATTAGGTAATTATAGAGATGCAATGGAGGTGTTTTTAAAAGCTACGGAGCTTAATCCTTTTTCTGCAATTGATTATGCTAATGTAGGGTATTGCTTAAAAGCCTTAAATTTTATTCCTCCTGCTATAATTTTTTTTAGAAAAGCTTTGGCTTTAGACCCTGAATTAGAGGCAGCAAGAAGAGCGTTAGAGTGGTGCGAAAATATTTTAAATACTAAAAACTGAATAGGAGGTTAGATAATAAATGTATAAAAAAGAGGGTTTGTATTTAAAGTTTCCTCCAGAAGTAGTAGACAAACCCATTGTTTACAAGTTGGTAAAAGACTATGATTTAATTTTTAACATTTTAAAAGCTTTTATCACTCCTGGTAAAGAAGGCATTATGATTTTAGAAATTGAGGGGGCTCAGGAAAATTTAAACAAGGGTTTAAAGTATTTAAGAGAAATAGGAGTTGAAGTTAGTCCTTTAAGTCAGAGAATTGTTAAAAATGAAGAACTGTGTATTCACTGTGGTTCTTGCACAGCTGTTTGTCCTACAGGAGCTCTTTATATAGATAGAACAATTTTTAAAGTAATTTATAATCCAGAAAAATGTACAGCTTGTGAATTTTGTGTAAGTGTATGTATAACTAAGGCTATGGAAGTTCATATTGAAAGTGAGGCTGCTTAAGTTTTTGAGGTTTATTAAAAGGAATTTTCAAATAGTCTCCTTGAATTTTTTGCAAAATACATTTTAATTAGAACAGATGGCTAAGCTTGACCCTTTTTTTAAGTTAATGATAGAAACTGGTGCTTCAGATTTACATCTTTCAACAGGTAATCCTCCACTTTTAAGGATTCACGGAGATTTACAAAGAGTTAAATATAAAGTTTTAGAAGATGAAGAATTGAGGGAAATGCTTTATGAAGTAGCTCCAGAAGAAGTAATAAAGAAGTTTGAAGAAGAAGGCGAAGTAGATTTTGGTTTAGAAATTCCTGGTTTAGCCAGGTTCAGAGTAAATTATTATAAACAAAGAAAAGGAGTTGCAGCAGCTTTTAGATTAATTCCTAATAAAATTAAAACTATTGAGGAGTTAGGATTACCTTCTCTTCTTAATAAGCTAGCCCTTCTTCCTCGTGGTTTAGTTTTAGTAACTGGACCTACTGGGTCAGGAAAGTCAACCACTTTGGCTGCCATAATTGACTACGCTAATCGTACCCGTTATGACCACATAATTACTATTGAAGATCCTATTGAATTTGTACACGAGTCGAGAAACTGTCTAGTTAATCAAAGAGAACTGGGAACCCATACTAAAAGTTTTGCTAATGCTTTAAGAGCTGCTTTAAGAGAAGACCCTGATATAATTTTAGTAGGAGAGATGAGGGACTTAGAAACCATATCTTTAGCAATAGAGGCTTCTCTTACAGGGCATTTAGTGTTTTCTACTTTACACACTATTTCTGCAGCTAAAACTATAGACAGAATTATAGAAGTATTCCCTCCTGCCCAACAGGCTCAAGTAAGAAGCTCCTTATCAGATGCTATAAGAGCAGTTATATCTCAGACTATGTTTAAGAGAATAGACAGACCTGGAAGAATAGTTGCTGTAGAAATAATGATAGCAACACCTGCTATAAGAAATCTTATTAGAGAGAACAAAACCCATCAAATTCCTTCTATGATTCAAACAGGTAGAAAATATGGAATGATATCTTTAGATGATTGCATTATGGACTATTTACAGAAGGGATGGATTAGTCCTGAGGAAGCTTTTATTAAGGCTATAGATAAAACAAGATTTTTACCTTTTATTAAGGATAAGGAACTTGCTGACTTTACAGAAATACCAGGTTAAGTATGATTACTGAAAGTGAAATTAAAAATTTGATCCAAAAGTTAGCTTTTTTGGAGCCTGGGATTTCAGATATATTCATTCTTGCAGATTATCCTTTACAAGTTATGGTCTACGGTAAAATAAAATCCATATTTTTACCAGAGTTTCCAGTTGAGAAGTTAACTCCCTTTCAAACCGAGCAGATAGCTTTTAATATAATAAAGGATAAACCTTATCTTTTTAAAAAATTGATCAAAGACGGGTATATAGATTTTTCTTTTGCTTTGGACGACGAAACTAGGTTTAGGGTAAATGTGTTTTCTCGTCAAAGCACTTATAACATAGTGATGAGAAAATTAGAAAGTAAGGTAAAAACTATAGAAGAACTAGGTCTTCCTGAAGTTTTTTATAAAATAGCTAAGGAAAAATTTGGCATAGTTTTAGTTACAGGAGCTACAGGGCAAGGAAAGACCACTACTTTAGCTGCTATTTTACATGAGATAAACAAAAACGAACCTGTCCATATTATTACTTTAGAAGACCCTATAGAATATATTCATAAGCCTATTAAAGCTACTATTAATCAAAGAGAACTCGGGAGAGACTTTCCTTCTTATGCAGAGGGACTTAGGGCAGCTTTAAGACAAGCTCCTCATGTAATTTTGGTAGGAGAAATTCGTGACCGTGAAACTATGGAGATAGCCTTAAGAGCAGTAGAAACAGGTCATTTGGTTTTTTCTACTCTTCACACTATAGGAGCTTCTCAAACTATCAATAGAATTATAGGATTTTATAATGCTGATGAAGAACACCAAATTAGGTTTAGGCTTTCTACTTCTATAAAGTGGATTATAGGACAAAAGTTACTTCCTAAAGTAGGAGGAGGAAGGATAGCTATTTTTGATATTCTTTACAACAATTTAAGGGTTAGAGAAATTATTTTAAGTGGAGAAAGTGAAGGAAAAACCTTTTACGATGCTATGAGTCAAGGTAGTCCTTTCGGAATGCAAACCTTTGACCAGCATATTTTAGAATTGTTTAAAAAAGACTTAATAGAGGAGGAAGTAGCACTTTATAACTGTATCAGAAGAGATTTAGTAGGGAGACAATTAGAACTCATTAAAAAACAAAAAGGTAAAGAAGAAGAAGAAGTAGTAGTAGTAAGTTTAGAACTTGGAAGTAAAGGAGCTCGATGAATTTAGAACTTCAGGATCTACTTATAGATAAACCAGTGTGTCTTATTGTATGGAAATTGGAAGTTTTTTTAGATAAAATTTCTCAGTATTTTTCTCAAAATAATTTTGAGATAAAAATTATAAAAAACGAATCCGAACTTGAAGCCTGGCTAAAGGCTGAGATAGTTAAAATAATAATATTGGCTGCAGAAAGTTTAGAAGAGCTTAAAAAGTTTAAAGCTCTTATAGATAAATTATCTATAAAAAAAAGAAGACAAATTTTTGTAATTTATATTTTATCTTCTGAAAAAACTTTAGATCCTAAAAAGACTTTTCTTTTATCTGCTAATTTGTTAGTCAACAAAAAGGATTTAGAACTTTTTGATAAAATATATTCTAAAGCTTTACTTTACTGGGAAGTTCTTTATAAATATTATTATAAAGCTTTAGAAAATTATTCGGAAGAGGTTTTAGGTTTATGATTAGAAAAGCTGTTTTACCTGTTGCAGGTCTTGGAACAAGAATGCTTCCAGTAACTAAAGTTGTACCTAAGGAACTTCTTAATATTATTGACAGGCCAACTATAGAGTATGTAGTAGATGAAGTTATTGCTTCTGGAATTGATACTCTAATTTTTATAATTTCTCAAGGAAAAGAAAAAATCTTAGAATATTTTAATCTAGATTTAGGACTTAGAACTTTTTTAAAAGAGAGAAAGAAATTGGACTTGCTTAAGAAGGTGGAAGAGGTTGAAAATAAAGTTAAAAATTTAATTTCGGTTATTCAAAAAATTCCTGAGGGTTTAGGACAAGCGGTTTTAATGGCTGAAAAAGTTGTAGGAAATGAACCTTTTGCAGTACTTTTAGGAGACGATTTGGTTGATGCTAAAGAACCATGTTTAAAACAGATGATACACTTTCATTTAAAATACGGAGGCAACATCGTAGCGGTAGAAGAAGTTCCTTTGGAAGATATTTCTAAGTATGGAATTATTGAAGGAGAAAAAATAGAAGAAAGGATAATAAAAGTTAAAAATGTTGTAGAGAAGCCGTCTTTAGAAGAAGCACCTTCTAATTTAGCTATTATTGGGAGGTATATTTTTCAACCCGTTATTTTTGAGTATTTAAAACGAATTAAAAAATCTGTAGGAGGAGAATATCAGTTAACAGACGCTATACAATTAATGATTGAAGAGGGTCACGAAGTATACGCTTATCTTTTTGAAGGAAAGAGATTTGATACCGGAAATAAAAAAGGTTTTTTTAGAACTGTTCTTCATTATGCTCAAAAAGATGAGGAATTGAAAGAGATATTACAGGAATTTTGTCAACTTAATGTATTTAGTTGATGTTGTTCTTCCTCTTCCTATTTATAAAACCTTTCAATATTTAAGCTCTACTTTTATTTTACCAGGGGTTAGAGTTTTAGTGCCTTTTAAAAGTTCCAGACTTATTGGAATAGTAAGACTGTGTGAACCTGTAGAAAAATTAGGTGAAAACTTAAGATCTATAGAAGAAATTTTAGATGAAAAACCTATTATTAATTTTTTTCTTATTGAATTTTTAGATAAAATTGCGGAATATTACATAGCTCCTATAGGTGTGGTTTATAAAATTGCTCTTCCCTCAGGACTTTTTTCTTTGCCTTCTAAAAGACTATACTTAACTTGTGAAGGAAAGGAGGCTTTAGAAAAAG
>JAUQQL010000038.1 GCA_030578315.1 Thermodesulfobacteriota bacterium
TTGATAAAGCCGGTGGCTTTGGAGGAGGGTTTAAGATTTGCCATTAGAGAAGGTGGCAGAACTGTAGGAGCCGGTGTAGTTACTAAAATTTTAGAATAATTCTAAATCTTAAGAGGAATTTATGGCTAAAAAAGGAGAAGCAAGAATTATTATTCATTTACAATGTACTGAGTGTAAAAGAATAAATTACACAACTACTAAAAATAGAAGAAACACTCCTGATAGGCTGCAACTTAGGAAATATTGTCCTTGGGAGAGAAAGCATACTTTACACAGAGAGGTAAAGAAATAAAGGTAGGCCAGTAGCTCAAGTTGGCAGAGCATCGGACTCCAAATCCGAAGGTTGGGGGTTCAAGTCCCTCCTGGCCTGCCATTTTTTTAATTGGATATAAATTTTTTTCAATGAAAAAAGTTGTCTTAAAAAAAGAAAGTGAAGTAGAAAATAAAGAAACTTTTATAAATAAGGGTATAAAATTTTTAAAGGAAGTTAAAATAGAAGCTAAAAAAATTACTTGGCCTCAAAGAAAACAAGTTTTGATGACCTCTTTAATGGTAATTATTTTTAGTCTTTTTATAGGTGCTTATTTAGGAATTTTAGATGTGGTGTATAATTTTATAATTTCTTTTTTGGTGAGATAAATTGGGTAAAAACTGGTATGCTATACAAGTTTGGTCTGGTTTTGAGGAAGAAGTTAAAAAAGAGTTAGAAGAGATGTTAGAAAAAAAGGGATTAAGAGAAAAAATCGAAACGATTTTTATTCCTCCTTTCAAAGAAATAGAGGTTAATTTTGCTCCTGAGAAGCAAACTGTAGGAAAGTTTTATTCAGGATATTTTTTAGTTTTTGGTGAAATAGATGAGGAACTAAGAGAAGAAATTAAAAAATTAGAAGGGGTTTTAAATATTGTAGGAGGAGAGACTTTTTATCTTTTCCGAAATGAGGAAGTGGAAAATTTAATTGCTCAGTTAGAAGTAGAAGAAATTAAGCCTAAGCCAAGGTATCAGTTTATGCCAGGAGACAAGGTAAGAATTATTGAAGGTCCGCTTACTAATTTTATTGGTATTGTAGATGAGATAAAACCTGAAAAAGGGAAAGTAAAGGTTTTAGTGAGTATTTTTGGTAGGGAAACTCCTGTAGAAATTGAGTTTACTTATCTTCAGAAGATTTAGGGGAGGAAAAATTTTATGGCTAAAAAGGTGGTGGCTCAAGTAAAACTACAGTTACCTGCTGGACAA
The DNA here is from genome assembly GCA_030578315.1 of Thermodesulfobacteriota bacterium. Lineage (GTDB taxonomy): Bacteria > Desulfobacterota > Thermodesulfobacteria > Thermodesulfobacteriales > Thermodesulfobacteriaceae > Thermodesulfobacterium. The sequence goes on from JAUQQL010000038.1 coordinate 1,235, forward strand.
GCTACACCTGCTCCTCCTGTAGGACCGGCTTTAGGACAGCATGGCGTTAATATTATGGAGTTTGTAAAGTCCTTTAATGAAAAGACTCGTGGGCAAGAAGGTATGATTATTCCTGTAGTTATAACTATTTATGCAGACAGGTCTTTTACTTTTGAATTGAAAACTCCTCCAGCTTCTGTTCTTTTAAAGAAAGCACTTGGAATTGAAACTGGAGCTCATCATCCTAAAAAGGAGATAGTTGGAAAAATTACGAGAAAACAGTTAGAAGAAATAGCTAAAATAAAAATGCAAGACCTTACTGCCTCATCTTTAAAAGCAGCTATTAAAACTATAGAAGGAACAGCTAAAAGTATGGGAATAGAAATTATTGACTAAGGAGTAAAAGTTTATGGCTAAAAGAGGGAAAAAATATAGAGAAGCTTTGGCTAAAGTTGACAGAACTAAAAGGTATACTTTTGAGGAAGCTGTAAAACTTGCCTTAGATACTGCTTATGCTAAATTTGATGAAACAGTGGAGGTGGCAGTTAAGTTAGGTGTAGATCCTAGACATGCAGATCAAATAGTTAGAGGTTCAGTAGTTTTACCTCATGGAACTGGGAAAACCCCCAAAGTTTTAGTGTTTGCTAAGGGAGAAAAAGCTAAAGAAGCTAAAGAGGCAGGGGCTGATTATGTAGGAGATGAAGACTTGATAAAAAAAATTCAAGAAGAAGGGTGGTTAGAATTTGACAAGGTTATAGCTACTCCAGACATGATGTCGTCTGTAAGCAAATTAGGTAAAATTTTAGGACCTCGTGGACTTATGCCAAGTACTAAAACAGGTACCGTAACTTTTGACATTGCAAAGGCTGTGAAAGAGATAAAAGCAGGAAAGGTTGATTTTAGAGTGGATAGAGGAGCAGTGGTTCATGTTCCTGTTGGAAAAGTCTCTTTTGGTGAAAAAAAACTTTTAGAAAATTTGGCTACCTTTTTTGAAACTCTTATTAAGTTAAAGCCACCTGCGGCCAAAGGACAGTATATTAGAAGTATAGCTATATCTACTACTATGGGACCAGGCATTAAAGTTGACTCTATGGATGTAAAAAATTTAATAATGAAATATTCAGGAGATTAATAGCCCCTTGAAAAACCTTCTTTTTGAGGGTTACTCTAGGGGCCAAAGACAAGTAGGTGCTAATAAAAAGCTTAAATTTCGCTTAAGCGAAAGCCTACTTGAAGGCGAAAGGGTGCCCTTTCAAACGAAATGAAAAAAGGACTGTTAAAAAAGAATTATAAAAATAAGGAGGTTAGCTTTGCTTACTCGGGCTAAAAAAGTAGAAATAGTTAATTCATTAAGAGAAAAATTTAACAAAGCTGAGGCTGTTTTTGTGACTTCTTTTAGAGGATTTAAAGTAGCAGAAAGTAACGAAATTAGAAAAATTTTAAGAGAAAACGGAGCCGAATTTAAGGTAGCTAAAAATACTTTAATAAAAATTGCTTCTCACCAAACTCCCGCAGAACCTGTTAATGATTATATAGAAGGGCCTACAGGTTTAGTGATCGTCTATAAAGATTCTGTAGAGGTTGCAAAGGTTTTAAAAAGATTTTTAGACACTCATCCTTCTCTTCAAATAAAAGGAATAGTTATAAAGGGAAAAGGTTATAAAGGGGAAGTTATTAACGATTTGGTTAAGTTACCTCCTAAGGATGTTTTGTTAGCTCAACTTTTAGGAACCCTACAAGCTCCTATAGGTAATTTTGTAGGAGTGCTTTCTGCTATAATAAGAAAGTTTCTTTACTTACTTAAAGCTATAGAAGAAAAAAAGCTAAAGAAGGAAATTAAGAATTAAAAAACTAAAGGAGGGGTTTAAAATGCCAGTAACTAAGGAGGAAGTTATTGAATTTATTGCTAACATGAGTGTTTTAGAATTATCTCAATTTATTAAAGAGCTGGAAGAAAGGTTTGGAGTAACTGCAGCAGCTCCAGTGGCAGCTGTAGCTCCTGTAGCTGTTTCGCAGGCAGCTGCTGAAGCTGTTCAAGAGGAAGAAAAAACTGAATTTGATGTTATTTTAACTGAAGTGGTGGGCAATAAAATTCAGGTAATTAAAGTAGTAAGAGAAATAACCGGACTTGGATTAAAAGAGGCTAAAGATCTGGTTGAGGGAGCTCCTAAACCTGTTAAAACAGGAATATCTAAAGTTGAGGCTGAAGAAATTAAAAAGAAACTAGAAGAAGCTGGAGCTAAAGTAGAGATTAAGTAAACTTGTTTTTTTTTATCAACAGGTGAAAAATAGAAAAAACAAGGGTTTCCTCTTTTAAAAGAGGGAACCCTTGTTGTGTTTTTAAAAATCCTGAAGGGGAGGGGTTTAAAGAATGTCCTATTCTAATCAGGTTTTAAGAATAAGAAAAAGTTTTGCCAAAGTTAAGCAAATTCAGGATGTACCTAATTTAATAAGCATTCCTAAAGAGTCTTATGAAAACTTTTTACAGATGAACACCCCTCCAGAGGATAGAAAAGACATAGGAATTCATAGATGTTTTAAAATGGTGTTTCCTATTAAAGATTATTCTGAAACAGCGGTTTTAGAATATATAGATTATAAAATTTTACCCCCTGAATATACACCAGAGGAGTGTAAAGAAAAGGGAATTACTTATGAAGCTCCTCTTAAGTTAAGGGTTAGACTAGTAACTTATGATTCGGACCCAGAAACAGGTATTAAAACTATTAAGGATATTAAAGAACAAGAGGTTTTTTTTGGTACTATTCCTTTAATTACTGAAGATGGAAGATTTATTATAAACGGAACAGAAAGAGTAGTAGTAAATCAGATTCAAAGGTCTCCTGGAGTTATTTTTGAAAAGGATAAGACTAAAGCAAAAGCAGGAAGACTTACTTATGTAGGAAGGGTTATTCCGGTAAAAGGTTCTTGGTTAGACTTTATTTACGACTACAAAGGAAGATTTCTAGTAAGAATTGATAAAAGAAAAAATATCCCTGCAACAGTATTTTTAAAGGCATTGGGTTTGACCGAAGAAGAAATTTTAAATGAATTTTATCCCAAGGAAACTTACTTTATTTTAGAAGAAGGAGTAGAGGTGGAGTTAAACTACGATTTACTGATAGGGCAAAAGGTGCCTATAGATATTGTAAATCCTACTACAGGAGAAATTTTGGTTAAAAAAGGTAAGATTATTAATGTAGGAATTTTAAGAAGGATAAAAGAAGCTAATATTAAAACTTTAAAAGGACCTGATGAACTTATTATAGGTAAAATTTTAGCTAAAGAAGTTGTAGATACAAAAACGGGAGAAATTCTACTTGAAGTTAATGAGGAAATTACAAAAGAAAAATTACAACTTTTAAGAGAAAGGGGTATTAAGAAAGTAGAAGTTTTGTTTACTACTATTTACAAGTATGCTTTAAGTTTAAGAGAGAGTTTAAAAACCGAAAAAATTAAAACCAGAGAGGAGGCTTTAATTGAGATTTATCGGAAGATGAGGCCTTCTAATCCAGTAACTTTAGAAATTGCAGAAGCTTATTTTAGGTCTCTTTTTTTTGAACCCGCTACTTATGATCTTTCAGAAATTGGTAGATATAAGATAAATTTGAGATTAAACTTAGATATTCCTATTACTCAAAGAGTGTTAACTAAAGAAGATATCATAGCTATCATAAAAGAACTCATTCGTTTAAGAGAAAATGAAGAAGAAGGAGATGATATTGATAGTTTGGCTAATAGAAGGGTTAGGGCTGTAGGAGAGTTGGTAGAGAATCAGTTTCTTTTGGGATTAATGCGAATGGAAAGGATTATTAAAGAAAAACTTCAACTTCAAGAAGTGGAAAACCTTACTCCAGTTGATCTAATCAATAGTAAACCTTTAATAGGAGCAGTAAAGGAATTTTTTGCTCAGGGACAACTTTCTCAGTTTATGGACCAAACTAATGTACTTTCTATGTTAACTCACAAAAGAAGGCTTTCTGCTCTGGGGCCCGGAGGTTTAACTAGGGAAAGAGCAGGTTTTGAAGTGCGAGATGTTCATCCGAGTCACTATGGAAGAATTTGTCCAATTGAAACCCCGGAAGGACCAAATATTGGACTGATTATATCACCCACTACTTATGCTAAAATTAATCCTTATGGTTTTTTAGAGACACCTTATAGACTAGTTAAGGATGGTAAAATAACTAATCAAGTAATTTATCTTAATGTAGCTGAAGAAAAGGATATGGTTATTGCTCAATCTACTATAAGACTGGATGAAGAAGGAAGGATATTAGACGAATATGTACCAGCTAGAAAAAATGGAGAATTTATTATTGCTCATAGGGATGAAGTTGAACTTGTAGACTTGTTTCCAGCTCAAATTGTTAGTGTTTCAACCTCTCTTATACCTTTCTTAGAACACGATGATGCTAACCGTGCTTTAATGGGTTCCAACATGCAGAGGCAAGCAGTTCCTCTTATTGTGCCTTCGGCTCCTTTAGTAGGTTCTGGAATGGAAAGAAGTGTGGCTTTGAATTCTGGATTTGTAATTATAGCGGAAAAAGACGGAAAAGTAGAAGATGTAGACAGCCACAGAATTGTAGTAACTTACGAAGAGCCTGATAAAATTCTTCCCGAGGTTAAAATTTACGAATTAGTAAAGTGGAAAAAATCTAATCAGAATACGGTATTTAATCAGAGACCATTAGTAAAACCTGGCCAAAAAATTAAGAAGGGTGACCTATTAGCTGATGGTCCATCAATAGATAAGGGAGAACTAGCTTTAGGTAAAGATGTATTAGTAGCTTTTATGCCGTGGAGAGGGTATAATTTTGAAGACTCTATTATTATTTCAGAAAGATTGGTAAGAGAGGATGTTTTTACTTCCATTCATATTGAAGAATTTGAATGTATAGCTCGTGAAACCAAGCTGGGTAAAGAAGAAATTACTAGAGACTTACCTAATGCAGGAGAAGAGTATTTAGCTAACTTAGATGAAAGTGGAATCGTTAAAATAGGAAGTTATGTAAAGCCAGGAGATATTTTGGTAGGAAAAGTAACTCCCAAAGGTGAAACTACTTTAACTCCAGAAGAAAAACTTTTGAGAGCTATTTTTGGAGAAAAGGCTAAAGATGTAAAGGATACTTCTTTGAGAGTACCTGCAGGCATAGAGGGAATAGTAATTGATACTAAAGTCTTAACACGTAAAGGTATAGAAAAAGATAGCCGGGCTTTGGAAAAGGAAAATGAATATATAGCTCGGATCTTAAGAAATCAAGCTGATATCTTAGAAATTTTAAAACGAACTGTAATTTTGAGTTTGGCTCGTATTTTAGAAGGAGAAAAGGCTACTTCGAACTTAGAGAAAGAGGGAGAAGTTTATATAAGAAAAAAAGAACCTTTAAATTTTGAAACTTTAAATAAAATTCCGGTATCTTTACTAGATAAAATAAAAGAAGTAGTTCCGAGTTCTAAAAAAAGATTAGTAGAAGAGATCTTAAGTACTTACGAAAAAAGGCGTAAAGAGATTATCGAAGAGTATGAAAGTAAAATTAATAAAATTAAAAAAGGTGATGACCTTCCTCCAGGAGTTTTAAAAATTGTAAAAGTTTATGTGGCTATGAAAAGAAAACTTCAGCCTGGAGATAAAATGGCAGGAAGGCACGGAAATAAGGGAGTTATTTCTAAAGTAGTTCCTATAGAAGATATGCCTTATTTACCAGATGGAACACCAGTAGATATGGTTCTTTCTCCTTTAGGAGTACCTTCTCGTATGAATATAGGTCAACTTCTTGAGACTCATTTAGGATGGGCTTGCAAAGAACTTGGAAAAAAACTAGCTAAACTTGCTCAAGATTACCAAGTAGAAAGCATTAAAAGTCTTCTAAAAGAAATTTTTAACGAAGAGGAATATAAAAAATTAGTGGAAGGTAAGTCTGACGAAGAAATTTTAGATTTAGCTAAAGGTTTTGCTGACGGTATTTCGGTTGCTACTCCAGTTTTTGCAGGTGCTAAAGAAGAAGAAATTAAAAAATGGTTGAAACTTGCAGGACTGAGCGAGACAGGAACTACTATACTTTATAATGGTATGACCGGTGAGCCTTTCATGGAACCTGTTACGGTAGGGTATATGCACATGTTAAAACTTCATCACTTGGTTGATGATAAGATTCATGCAAGGTCAACAGGACCTTATTCTTTAATTACTCAACAACCTCTCGGAGGTAAATCTCAGTTTGGTGGACAAAGATTAGGAGAAATGGAAGTGTGGGCTATAGAAGCTTATGGTGCAGCTTATACTCTACATGAATTTTTAACTGTTAAAAGTGACGATGTAGAAGGAAGGGCCAAGATGTACGAAAAACTGGTAAAAGGAAAAAATTTCTTAGAAGGTGGAATGCCTGAAAGTTTTAAAGTCTTAACTAAGGAATTACAAGGGCTTTGTTTAGATGTTGAATTAATAGAAGAATAAAAATAGTAGAAAATCTTAGTAAAATTTTTATAAAAGGGAGGGATAAATTATATGAAAGAACTCCTTTCCATTTTGGAAAAGCCTAAAGATTTAATGAAAATTAGGGCTATAAAAATAGGGATAGCTTCGTCTGAAAAGATAAGAGAATGGAGCTACGGAGAAGTGAAAAAACCTGAAACTATAAATTATAGAACTTTGAAACCTGAAAGGGATGGACTTTTTTGTGCTAAAATTTTTGGTCCTATTAGAGATTTTGAATGTCTTTGTGGAAAATATAGAGGAAAGAAACATCGTGGAGTAATTTGTGAAAAGTGTGGAGTAGAAATTATTCACAGTAAAGTTCGTAGAGAGAGAATGGGTCACATTGAACTTGCTTCTCCTGTGGCTCACATTTGGTATTTAAGGAGTATTCCAAGCAAAATTGGGCTTTTGTTAAACATGACCCTTAAGGAAGTAGAATCTATTCTTTATTTAGAAAAGTATGTAGTAGTAGAAAGTGAAATCGAGGAATACCCAGTAGGAACTATCCTTACAGAGGAGAAATACTATTCGCTTAAGGAAATTTATGGAGACAAAATATGTATTGAAACAGGAGCTTTAGCTATTGCTAAACTTTTGAAGTCTTTAAACTTAGAAAAGTTAGCTGAAGAAATAGTTTTAGAGATGCATTCTACTCAAAGCGAAGCAAGAAGAAAAAAGTTGGGTAAGCGTTTACATTTAGTTAAAGCTTTTAAACAGTCAGGGAACAGACCTGAGTGGATGATTTTAAATGTTATTCCAGTTATTCCCCCTGAGCTTCGTCCTTTAGTTCCCTTGGAAGGGGGCAGATTTGCAACTTCGGATTTGAACGACCTTTATAGAAGGGTGATTAACAGAAATGTAAGATTAAAAAAACTTATAGACCTTGATGCTCCTGAAATTATTTTAAAAAATGAAAAGAGAATGCTTCAAGAAGCAGTGGATGCTCTTTTTGATAATGGGAAAAGAGGACGTCCTATAACTGGACCTAATAGAAGACCATTAAAAAGTTTGTCAGATGTTCTTAAAGGTAAACAAGGAAGATTTAGACAAAATCTTTTAGGTAAGAGAGTAGATTTTTCTGGGCGTTCGGTGATAGTTTCAGGACCTGAACTTAGAATGCATCAGTGTGGACTTCCTAAAAAAATGGCTTTAGAGCTATTTAAACCTTACATTTATGGGTGGTTAGAAAAAAAGGGATACGCTACCAACATTAAAACAGCTAAAAAACTAGTAGAAGAAGAACATCCAGCTGTTTGGGATGCCTTAGAAGAAATTGTAAGAGAATATCCTATTATGCTTAATCGAGCTCCTACTCTTCATCGTCTTGGAATTCAAGCTTTTGAGCCCATTTTAATTGATACTAAGGCTATCCAGCTTCATCCTCTAGTTTGTGTGGCATACAATGCAGACTTTGATGGAGACCAGATGGCGGTTCATGTTCCTCTTTCTGTGGAAGCTCAAATTGAAAATAGAGTTTTAATACTTTCCACTAATAACATTCTTCTTCCTGCTAATGGTATTCCTATAGTTTATCCTACTCAAGATATGGTATTAGGAATCTTTTATATGACTATGGAAAGGCCTTTTGCTAAAGGAGAAGGCATGAGATTTAAAGATATAGATGAAGTAATTTTAGCTTATCAAACTGGTAAAGTTCACCTTCAGGCTAAAATCAAAGTTCGAATGAATGGAAAATTAATAGACACAACTGTAGGAAGGGTTCTTTTTTCCACTATAGTTCCTGAAGAAATACCTTTTGAAGAATACAATAAACCTTTAAGAAAAAAGGAGCTTCAAGAATTGATTAACTTATCTTATAGAAAAGCGGGAATTAAGAAAACCGTAATTTTTGCTGACAAGATGAAAGACTTAGGCTTTCAACTGGCTACTCAAGCTGCTATTTCTATTTGTGTAGACTATCTTACTATTCCTGCCAAGAAAAAAGAAATTTTAGATGAAGCAGAAGCTAAAATAACCGAAATTTGGCAACAATACAGAGATGGTTTAATAACTGAAAGCGAACGTTATAACAAAGCTATAGATATTTGGTCTCATGCTACCGAAAAGGTTACTGAAGAAATGATTAAAGAAATGGAATTAAAAGAGTATATAGGACCTAATGGAGAAAAAGTGATTGGTCCTAGTTTTAATCCTGTTTACATTATGGCTTTTTCTGGAGCTCGTGGTTCAAGAGACCAAATTAGACAGCTTGCTGGTATGAGAGGTTTAATGGCTAAACCTTCTGGAGAAATTATTGAAACTCCTATTAAGAGTAACTTTAGAGAAGGGCTTTCGGTGTTAGAATACTTTGTTTCTACTCACGGAGCTCGTAAGGGTCTTGCAGATACAGCTCTTAAGACTGCTAATGCGGGATATCTTACTAGAAAACTAATTGATGTAGCTCAAGACTGTATTATAACAGAGGAAGATTGTGGGACCATTGACGGAATAGAAATTGGGCATCTTATAGAAGGAGGAGAAATTATTGAACCTGTTTGGGATAGAGTATTGGGAAGAGTGGCTTTAGAGGATATTGTAGATCCTGTAACTGGAGAAATTTTAGTAAAGGCTAATGAGGAAATAGATGAACTTGCAGTACAAAAGCTTAAAGCAGCTGGTATTGAAAAAGTTACTATCCGTTCTGTAATAACTTGTGAAAGTAAATCTGGTGTTTGCAGAAAGTGCTATGGTAGAGATTTAGCTACAGGCAAATTAGTAGAAATAGGAGAAGCTGTAGGAATTATTGCAGCTCAATCTATTGGAGAGCCTGGAACTCAGCTTACTATGAGAACTTTCCACATAGGAGGTGCGGTAGGAAAGGCGTTGGAAGAGAGCGAACATCGTGCCCAGTCACAAGGAAAGGTTAAGTATTTAAACTTAAGATTAGTTAAAAGACCTGACGGAGTGCTTGTAGCTTTGAATCGTCAAGGAGAGATTGCCATTGTTGGTATGGGAGAAAGAATAGTTGAGAAGTATCCCGTTGTCTATGGAGCTAAAATTATGGTAGAAGAAGGACAAGAGGTAAAGCCGGGAGACTTGCTTGTTGAGTGGGATCCTTATACTACTCCTATTATTTCTGAAGTTTCCGGAAAAGCTAAATTTGAAGATATAATTGCTGGCTTAACAGTGGATGAGAAAATTGACCCTACTACTGGAAGAGTAAGTATTATTGTAAGAGATTATAAACTTACTGACTATCGTCCTCGTATTTCTATAGTAGATGATAAAGGAAAAATAGTTGAATTACCAGATGGTAGAGGAAAAGCTCAATATGAGCTTCCTGTAGGAGCTATTTTAAATATTCAGAAAGAAGGAGAATTTATTTATGCGGGAGAAGTCATTGCAAGAATACCAAGGGAAACTCTTAAGGCTAAAGATATAACTGGTGGTTTACCTAAAGTTACTGATCTATTTGAAGCTCGTAGACCTAAAGAGTATGCTATTATAAGTGAAATAGAGGGGAAGGTAGTTTTTGAAAAAGAGTTAAGAGGAAAGAAAAAGATAGTGATTCAGCCTGAGATCGGAGAACCTATGGAATATTATGTTTCTAAAGGGAAACATATTGTAGTAAGAGAAGGAGATTTGGTTAAGGCTGGAGAACCTTTGATTGAAGGTTCTCCTAATCCACATGATATTCTTAAAGTTAAAGGAATAAAAGGTGTGGCTAGTTTTTTGGTTGAAGAAATTCAAGAAGTTTATAGACTACAAGGAGTTAAAATTAACAATAAACATTTTGAAGTAATTGTAAGACAAATGCTAAAAAAAGTTAAAATAAAAGAAGTGGGAGACACGAACTTTATGATAGGAGAGATTGTAGATAAAACAAAGTTTGAAGAAGAAAATGAGAGAGTTCTAAGTATAGGAGGAAAACCAGCTGTTGCTGAATCTATAATTTTAGGAATAACTAAAGCTGCCCTTCTTACTGAGTCATGGCTTTCAGCAGCTTCCTTTCAGGAAACCACAAAAGTTCTAACTGAGGCTTCTATCGGTGGTAAAGTTGATTATTTAAGGGGTTTAAAAGAAAATATAATTATTGGAAGATTAATTCCTGCTGGGACAGGAAGGGTGGTATACGAACAGAAAGGCTGGGTTTAAGAACTTTTGAAATAGGAGGTAAATGGTGATTAATTTATTAGGTAAGACAGCTTTAGTTACAGGTGCTTCTCGTGGTATAGGGAAAGCGATAGCTTATGAATTAGCAAAATGTGGAGCTAATGTAGTAATAAATTATCTTTCTTCAGAAGAAAAGGCTAAAAATTTAGCTCAAGAAATAGAAAAATTAGGAAGAAAAGTTTACCTTAGTAAGTTTGACGTTTCCAACTATGAAGAAGTGAAAGCGAAAGTTAAGGAAATAGAAGAAAAAGTAGGAGTTATTCATATTTTAGTAAATAATGCAGGAATAGTAAAGGACGGGCTTCTTATTCGTTTAAAAGAAGAAGATTGGGATAGAGTATTAAAAATTAATTTATATTCAGCTTTTTATGTTACTCAGGCAGTTTTACCTATGATGATAAGAGAACGTTTTGGAAGAATTATAAATATTTCTTCAGTAGTAGCTTTTACTGGAAACCCAGGTCAGACTAATTATTGTGCAGCTAAAGCAGGTTTGATAGGCTTTACAAAGGCTTTAGCTTTAGAAGTAGCTGGAAGAAATATTACTGTAAACGCAGTAGCCCCAGGATATATTGAAACTGATATGACTAAGGAACTTGCGGAGAAAGTTAAAACAGCTTTTCTTTCAGAAATTCCTTTAAAAAGAGCAGGTCTTCCACAGGAAGTAGCTTATTTAGTGAGTTTTTTAGCTAGTGATTTAGCAGGTTATATAACTGGTTGTGTATTTCATGTTAATGGTGGTTTATATAGAAACTAGATAAATGCTTATTATAGATGGTTCTTACGGAGAAGGTGGAGGACAAATTTTAAGAACTGCTCTTTCTTTAGCTGTAATTTTTAGTAAACCTATAAAATTAATAAATATTAGAGCTTCTCGACCCAAACCAGGGTTGCAACCCCAACACTTAACTTGTGTAAAAGCCTTAGCTTTTATTTCACAAGCTGAAATTCGGGGAGCTGAACTTAATTCTAAAGAGCTTATTTTTGTTCCTAAAGAAGTCCAGATTAAAAACTATTATTCTTTTGATATAGGAACTGCAGGTTCTGTTTCGCTTCTCTTTCAGGCTTTACTTTACCCTTTAGCTTTAACTCAAGATACAGTGCTTTATCTAAAAGGAGGAACTCATGTACCTTTTAGTCCTTGTTCTCACTATATTGAAATGGTTTTTCTTCCTATAGTGGCTTTAATGGGATTAAAAGTTGACTTTAAGTTAAAAAAAGTGGGTTTTTACCCTAAGGGAGGAGGAGAAGTTGAAATAAGAATTTATCCTTGGAAAGATTTTCAATTGCCAAACTTTTCTCCAGGTTTTTCACCTGAGAAAATAAGAATCATAAGTTTAATAAGTGAAGATCTACCTTCTCATATTTTAGAAAGACAAACTCGGTCTTGTAAAGAAATTTTAGAAAAACATGGATTAAAACCTGAAGTTGATTTACAAAAAGTTAAGAGTTTATCTTCTGGAACTGCAGTTTTTTTATGTGCAGAAGACCAAAACAAAAGAGTGGGATTCAGTAGCTTAGGCAAGAGGGGGCTTCCTGCTGAAAAAGTAGGGGAGAAGCCAGCTTTAGAATTTTTAAATTTTTTACAAACCGGGGCTCAACTGGAAGAGTATCTTTCTGACCAAATTTTACTTCCTTTAAGCTTGATATTGTGGAAAAATAAAGGTTTTAAATTTTTGTATAAAACTTCTAAAATTTCCAAACATTTAATGACTCAGGCTTGGCTTATTCCTAAATTTTTAAAAGAAATTGAAATCAAATTAGAAAAAACAGGAGAGATAATTCTTGAAAGAAGGGAATAAAGAATTCTTAGAAATTTTTGAAAGTTATTGGGAAGTTAATCCTTATTTAAGAATTTATCCTTTAGAAGACTGGGAAAAAGCTTTTGAAAAAGGTAAAATTTGGAGCTTTTCTTGGGGAGATAAACTTTTTTTTAGATTAAAAAAAGACCATCGTCTTTATCCTGCAGGAACGGTTTTTATAAAAAATTTATTAATTCCAGGATATCCTCATATTCCCAGAATTTATTTTTTAAAAACTGGACTTGTTCGGTATTTAAGTTATCCCTTTTACGTAGAAGAAAAGATAGAGGGTTACAATGTAAGACTGATAAAAGTAGAAGATGAAATTTTAGCTTTTACTAGGAGAGGGTATTTGTGTCCTTTTGCTACTGATAGATGGATAGATTTTTTACCTACGCTTCCTCAATTTTTTGAAAAATATCCTAATTTAATAATATGCTGTGAGGTAGCAGGACCTGAGAATCCTTTTGTCAGTGAAAGCCCTTATTATATAAAAGAAGATGTAAACTTTTTTGTTTTTGATTTTATGGAAATGGGAACAGGGAAATTGCTTCCAGTTTCTAAAAAGTTAAAACTTTTAGAAAAATTTAAATTAAATGCTCCGGAAATTAAAGGTCCTTTTCATCCTGTGAAAGATTATGAAAATTTGAGAAAACTTATTTTAAAGTATCACCACGAAAAAAGAGAAGGAGTTGTTTTTAAGCCTGAAGGAGAAGGGCAAAGAATCAAATATGTAACTCCTTTTTCAAATATGGAAGACTTAAAGGTAGTTTTTCCTTACCTTGGAGAGATCGACCCTCATTTTGTAACTTTAAGACTTATTAGATTAGCTTTAAACCTGGCAGAATTTGGAGAAGTAAAGGAAGAAGTTTATCAAACCATAGGACCTATTCTGTTTGAAGAACTTCTTTGTTCTTTAAAAGATGAAAAGCTTTTTCAGGAAACTTTTAGAGTAAGATTTAAAAAAGAGAGCAGTTTTTCAGCTCTATTAGCTCACTTTCGGTTGGCTAAAATAACTGTAGAAGTTAAAAAAACTGAATGGAAAGATGGATACTTTTGTGTAGAGTTTACCAAAATTTATCCTAAAGCTACTTATTTTTGGAAGTCTAAGTTAGAAGGGTGGGGGGAAATTGACTGAAGTTTTTTACCCCGTTTTTCTAAACTTGGAAAATAAACTCTGTGTGATAATAGGAGGTGGACAAGTAGCTGAAAGAAAAATAGAGGGGCTTCTTAACTCCAAAGCTCGTATTAAAGTTATAGCTCCTCAGGTAACCTCAAAAATAGAAAAGTGGTATGAAGAAGGAAAAATCGAATGGAAAAAAAGAAATTACCAAAAAGGTGATTTGAAGGGAGCTTGGTTAGTAATTACTGCTACAAACAATCCTGAGGTCCAAAAGGAAGTAGCTCAAGAGGCTGAAGAGAGACAAATTTTTTGTAATGTAGTTGATCAACCGAGCTTATGTACTTTTATAGTTCCTTCTGTAATAAAAAGAGGAAACTTAGTTTTAGCTATTTCTACTTCCTCAGCTAGTCCGGCAGTAAGTAGAAGAATTAGAGAAGAATTAGAACAGATCTTAGGGCCTGAATATAAAATTTATATAGAATTAATGAAAAACCTAAGAGAACAGATTTTAAAAAACGAAAACTTATCTTCTCAAGAAAAAGCTTTAAAAATACAAAGACTTACCTTAGCACCTTTACTTAGATACATTAAATATCAAGATTTTAAACTTTTGGAAACGGTTCTTCAAAAAGAAAATCTTAAGATTCCTTGGGAGATTTTTGAGCTACACTTTCCCAATAAAGGTTCCAAAGAAATTGAAAAGTAGGAGTAAATTTTTCAGGATTACTTTTTAAAAGAGCGTTAACTTCTTCCTTACTAAAAAATCTACTTTCCTTTATTTCTAAGGGATTAGGTTGAGGTTCTTTTAATATTTTTCCTACAAAAAGTACTATACATTGTCTTCCAGTATTTTCTAAAGGTTTTACTCTTAAAACTTCTTCTAATTTTACTTTAATAGAAAGTTCTTCCTTTAATTCTCTTTGAGCTGCAGTTAGAAAACTTTCCCCTACTCTAACATGTCCTGAAACAGAGGAACTCCAAAGCCCAGGGTTTTCATCCATAGTTTCAGCTTTTTTTTGGAGATAAATTTCTCCTTTTTCATTAAAAAGGAAAATATGTACAGCTTTGTGATAAAATTTATTTTTATGAATTTCCTCACGCGTTAAAATTCCTATAGGGTTACAATCTTCATCTGTTATTTCTAAAAATTCTCTTTTAATACTTTCTGGAGTTTCTTTAAGTTTTCTTCCTCTCTTCTTCATTTTAATTTTATTTTTTAACCAATAATCTTTTTATTTTTAATTCAAATTACCAGATATTAAATTTTGTTCAATAGGTTTCTACAAAGTTAATTATTTTTAATAACTAGTTTTACAGCTTCGTCTAAATGAGAGATAGGTATAAATTTTATTTGACTTCTTAAGTCTTCAGGAATTTCTTCTAAATCTTTAATATTCTTAGCAGGAATTATAACTTGTTTAATTCCTTTTCTTAAAGCTGCCAGAGATTTTTCTTTAATTCCACCCACTGGTAGTATCTTTCCTCTAAGTGTGATTTCTCCAGTCATAGCAAAGTCTTTTGAAACTGGTTTTTGAGTTAAAGCGGAAATCATGGCAATAGCTATAGTAATTCCAGCACTTGGTCCATCTTTAGGAACTGCCCCAGAGGGAACATGAACATGAATTTCGTATTTAGTGTAAAACTTAGGATCTAGGTTAAATTCCTTATATTTGGACCTTATGTAAGAAAGAGCTGCTTGAGCACTTTCTTTCATAATTTCTCCTAAATGTCCTGTTAATACCAAATTTCCTTTTCCAGGCATAACCACAGCTTCTACATAAAGAACTTCACCACCATAAGGAGTCCAAGCTAAACCTATGGCAACTCCAACTTCATCTTTTTCTTGCCTCATTTCTTCTACATACTCCGGAGGACCTAAATATTCACTTAAATTTTCTAAAGTAATTTGAAAGAAATTACCTTCTCCTTCAGCTATTTTTCTTGCAACTTTTCTACAAAGGGCTGCAAGTTTTCTTTCAAGTTCTCTAACTCCTGATTCTGAAGTATACTCCTCTATAACTTTTAAAATTACTTCATCTGAAATAGAAATATTTTTTTTACTAAGTCCATGTTCTTTCAAAAGTTTAGGAATTAGGTGCCTTTTAGCTATTTCCAATTTTTCTTTAAAGGTATAACCCGAAAGATAAATTACTTCCATTCTGTCAAGTAATACTTTAGGAATAGGTTCGGTAACATTAGCTGTGGCAATAAATAAAACCTTAGAAAGGTCAAAGGGAACATCTAAGTAATGGTCTACAAATTCTTTATTTTGTTCTGGGTCTAAAACTTCTAAAAGAGCAGCAGCAGGGTCTCCATGAAAGTCACTACAAAGTTTATCAATTTCATCTAAAAGAAAAACAGGATTATTTACCCCAGCTTGTTTTATCCCTTGAATAATTCTTCCTGGTAGAGCTCCCACATAAGTTCTTCTATGTCCTCTTATCTCGGCTTCATCTCTTACACCACCTAAAGAAATTCTTACAAATTTTCTTCCTAAAGCACGAGCAATAGACCTGCCCAAACTTGTTTTACCTACTCCTGGAGGACCTACGAAGCACAGTATAGCTCCTTTAGCCTGTGGATTAATCTTTTTAACAGCTAAAAATTCTAAAAGCCTTTCTTTTACCTTTTCCAAATTGTAGTGATCTTCGTCTAACACCTTTTTAACATACTTTAAATCCAATATATCTTTAGTAGAAACATTCCAAGGAAGTTCTATCATCCACTCCAAGTAATTTCTAATTACTGCTGCTTCTGAGGAATCAGGATGCATCATTTCTAACCGTTTAAGTTGTCTTAAAGCTTCTTTTTCTACTTCTTTAGGCATTTTAGCTTTTTTAATTCTTTTTCTTAGCTCTTCAATTTCACTTTCTATATCTTCAATTTCTCCTAACTCTCTTTTTATAGCTCTTAACTGTTCTCGTAAAAAGTATTCTCTTTGAGAGCGTCCAATTTCTTCTTGAGCCTCAGCTTGAATTTTATTTTGAAGAGTAGTAATTTCTATTTCTTGCAAAAGAATTTCAGAAATCTTTTTGAGTCTTTCTACTCCATCTAAAGTTTCTAATAAATCTTGAGCAGTTTTTACTTTCAATCTTAAGTAAGCTGTAATTAAGTCACTTAGTCTTCCAGGCTCTTCTATAGATTGAATAGCTGTAGAAATTTCTGGATTTAATGCTCCTTTTAAAGCCAAAAGTCTTTCTATATTCTCCTTTACATTTCTCATCAAAGCTTCTATTTCTGGAGTAATAGTTTCAACTTCCCTTTCCTTACAAGGCTCTATTTTTACTTGAAAGAAAGGTTCTGTTTCTAAAAACTCTTTTATTTCTACCCTTGATAAAACTTGAACTACTACTTTTAAACGATTTTCAGAAAGATGAATAACTTTAAGAATAAGAGCAATTGTTCCTATTCTATAAATTTGTTCTGGTTTAGGATTTTCAATCCTAGAAATTTTTTGAGTTGAAAGGACAATTAGTTTATCTTTTGAAAGACTTGCTTCTATAGCTTTTAAAGATTTAGGTCTTCCCACAAATAAGGGAATAACCATAGAAGGAAATAGAACAATATCTCTTATAGGCATTAAAGGAAGAATTTCAGGGACATCAATAATTTCTCCTCCCTCTATTAGTTCTGATAAATTTAGATCTTCTTGGTTTTTCATTCCTTCCTTCAAGAAACTACCCTCCTTTATTTTTTAAAAGATGTAAAATTTAAAAGTTGTAAAATAATTTAAGACTACATATCATTCTTTCAAGTTTTTTTAAATACCAAAATATTTTTTTAAAATTATAAACTACGAATAAAACTAAACCATTTTTATTCCAAAACTATAATATTTATCATATTGAGAACAAGACTCTTTCTTATCTTATTTCAAATTAGATCAAGCGAACTTTACGAATTCTATTTGTATCATAGCTAAAGAAGATAAAGCATGAAAATTACTTTATAAGCTTATAAATACAAAATTTACTTATCTAACACTTAAAAATCTTTAAAGCAGATAACTGATTAAAGTAAGCTCACAATTTAAGGCAAAAAATATAGAAAAAATTATTTATACGAAGAAAGAAGAACAATAATTTCTTCAAGTTTTGTTTTGGCCTTTCTTAAAGTTTCAGCTATTTCTTTTCCATCTTCAAAATTTTCAATTTTTTTTGCCCAATTCTCAAATTCCTTTGCATGTTCCTCAGTATGTTCAATCCAGTGCTTTATAAGATGCCTTAACTTGGTTAAATCATCCATATAAATAAAACCTCCGTGTTATTTTTAAGAATTTTTTAAAAATTAAAAATACATTAAAATAATTTTTCTGTCAATAATGAAATAATTTTGCAATGTAAGTAATGTGTACGGAGGATATTCTGGAAAAGGTCTTATTTTTTTTGTACTTCTTTTAAACATTTAAGAACTTGGCGATAAGTCTTATAGTAATTCTTCACTACAACAAGAGATTTTTAAGTTAAGATTATTCAGCCTTTGATATAAAATATTGTTTGTGATAAAATTAAGTAAATTTATTGAAGTTAAAAATTAACTTGCTTATTAATATAAAGAAAAAAAGCTAAGCTCTCTTGACAAAAACCTTCCAATTTTAGCTTTAGCTGCAAGGTACGATAATTTTTGTAGTAGCTCCGGTGGAAAAAGAGAAACCCATCCTTACGGAATAGGAAATTCCCATCTTGGAGGGATTTCTCATACTTGGTCTGCTGATGGAAGATGTGTTTCTTTGTTAAAAATTCTTCAAACAAACATCTGCAAAAACAACTGTAAGTACTGCATATGTAGAAGGGATAACGATATTCCTCGTGCAATTTTAAAACCAAAAGAGTTAGCTAAAATCACGATAGAATTTTATCGTCGCAACTACATAGAAGGTCTTTTTTTAAGTTCGGGAATTTATCGGGATC
>JAUQQL010000039.1 GCA_030578315.1 Thermodesulfobacteriota bacterium
TATGAAATGGAGGAAGAAAAAAAGAGAAAGAGAAAAAGATGGATTACAGACTGGTGGCCCGAAAAGTTAAATCTAAAAATTTTACGCCAAAATTGTTCTCATACCAATCCTTATGGACCAGAATTTGACTATGTTGAGGAATTTGAAAAATTAGACTTAGAGGAAGTAAAGAAAGACTTAATAGAGCTTATGACTAAGTCTCAAGATTGGTGGCCTGCAGATTTTGGCCATTACGGACCACTTTTTATAAGACTTGCGTGGCATAGTGCAGGAAGTTATAGAATTTATGATGGAAGGGGAGGTGCAAGGACAGGTGAAATTCGTTTTCCTCCCAGAATTAATTGGCCTGACAACATAAATCTTGATAAAGCCATCCGTTTGCTTTGGCCTATTAAACAAAAATATGGGCGTAAACTTTCTTGGGCAGATCTTATTATTTTAGCCGGAAATGTAGCATTGGAGTCTATGGGAGTGAAACTTATTGGCTTTGGTGGTGGGAGAGAAGATATTTGGGAACCTGATGAAAGTACTGACTGGGGACCTGAAATAGAAATGCTTTCTGGAAAAGAACGCTTTAAAGAGGGAAAACTTGAAAAGCCTTTTGCAGCAACTGAAATGGGGTTAATTTATGTTAATCCTGAAGGCCCTGAAGGCAATCCTGACCCAGTTGCTTCTGCCAAACAAATAAGAACAGCCTTTTCTCGTATGGGTATGAATGATGAAGAAACGGTAGCTTTAATTGCAGGAGGACACGCTTTTGGTAAATGTCACGGAGCTGGTCCAGACAAATTTCTTGGTCCTGACCCAAGTTCATCAGATGTAGAAGCTCAAGGACTTGGTTGGAAGTTTGAATATAAAACTGGAAAAGGTCCTGATACTTTTACCAGTGGATTTGAACTTGCCTGGTCTTCTACTCCTACCAAGTTTGGTATTAGTTATTTACATTTTCTTTTTAACTATGAGTGGGAATTAACTAAAAGTCCAGCTGGCAAGTATCAGTGGGTAGCCAAAGATGCTCCTGCTATAATTCCTGATGCTCACGACCCGAGTAAAAAACATCCTCCTATGATGCTTACGGCGGACTTAGCGCTAAGATTTGACCCAATTTACTCCCAGATTGCCCGTCGGTTTCTTGAAAATCCTAAGGAGTTTGAGGAAGCCTTTGCTAAAGCCTGGTTTAAATTAGTTCACAGAGATTTAGGTCCTAAGGAGTGTTATCTTGGTCAAGAGGTGCCAGAAGAGGATTTTATTTGGCAAGACCCTCTTCCTAAAAGAGACTATGAACTTCCTGACGAAAAAGACCTTGAAAAACTAAAAAAAGTCATTTTAAATTCAGGTTTAAGTATTTCTCAACTAGTTTATACTGCCTTTTCTTCTGCTTCAACTTACAGAGACTCTGACAGAAGAGGCGGAGCAAACGGAGCCAGAATTAGACTTATTCCTCAAAAAAATTGGGAGGTTAATCATCCCGAAGAATTAGCAAAAGTTATTAGTCTTTACGAGAAAATTAAAGCATATTTCGATATTAAAAAGAAAGAGGAAGGGAAAAAAATTTCTATAGCAGACCTTTTTGTTCTTGGTGGATGTGCAGCTATAGAAGAGGCAGCTAAAAGAGCAGGTTTCGAAGTAAAAGTACCTTTTGTTCCTGGAAGAATGGATGCATTGCAGGAACAAACAGATGTAGATTTTTACTCTGCTATGGAGCCAATTGCTTGTGGATTTAGAAATTATATTAAGGACCCGGCTCTTAATCTGAAAATTAAAGCTGAAGAGTTGCTTGTAGATAAAGCTCAACTCCTAAAACTCACTGTTCCTGAATTAGTAGTTCTTTATGGAGGGCTTAGAGTTCTTGGAGTAGTTTTTAAATATGAAAACTACGGAGTTTTTACAGATAAAATAGGAAGTTTAACTACCGACTTTTTTGTTAATCTTTTAGACATGTCTGTAGAATGGAAACCCCTTGATAATTATAAATATTATTATGAAGGATTAGATAGAAAAACAGGTTCTCTAAAATGGAAAGCTACCAGGGTGGACTTAATTTTTGGACATCATGAGGAGTTA
The DNA here is from genome assembly GCA_030578315.1 of Thermodesulfobacteriota bacterium. Classification (GTDB taxonomy): domain Bacteria; phylum Desulfobacterota; class Thermodesulfobacteria; order Thermodesulfobacteriales; family Thermodesulfobacteriaceae; genus Thermodesulfobacterium. The sequence goes on from JAUQQL010000039.1 coordinate 2,065, forward strand.
AGAAGTGTTTGTGAAGTTTATGCCTCCTATGATGGAAGAGAAAAATTTATTCAAGATTTCGTTAAGGTTTGGACTAAGATTATACATCTTGACAGATTTGACCTATGGAGAAAGGAAAGAAAACTTTATAAAAGTTTAGTTAAAGGAATTTAAAAAAAGGGGTTAAAGAGGGAGAGTACCCTCCCCTTTTTTATTCAGCTTTTTCTTCTTTAGATTCTTCAATAGGCGCAAAACACTCGCAAAGTTTAACTAATTTTTCGTATTCTTCATTTACTCTTTTACGAATGTATTCAATTTGCTCAGAAGTTAAGTGTCTAAATCTTCTTTGAAGTTTAAAATACTCTTCAACAGGTTTAGGTTGGTCAATTTTGCGATTAAGTATATATTTTCCGTCTATAACTTCATAAAGAGGAAAAATTCTGGTTTCAACTGCTAAGCGGGCAAGTAAAATGGTGTTAGCTCCTTCTGAGCCCCAACCTGTAGGACAGGGTGAAAAAACATGTATATAAGCAGGGCCTTCAATCAGAGAGGCTTTTTTGACTTTGTTCATATAATCTAGATAAAAAGCTGAGCTTGCGGTAGCTACATAGGGAATATTGTGAGCAGCTGCAATAGCAGGTGTATTTTTTTTCCAGGTAACTTGTCCTTTTATCACCTTTCCAGCAGGAGAAGTGGTGGTGTGAGCTCCGTAGGGAGTTGAACCAGACCTTTGAACTCCAGTATTCATATAAGCTTCGTTGTCCAAACAAATGTATATTAAGTCATGACCTCTTTCCAGAGCACCAGATAAAAATTGAAGTCCAATATCAACAGTTGCTCCATCTCCTGCAAAAACTACTACATTAATTTTTTGTTTAGCACTTAATTTTCCTTTTTTTCGTAAAACTTTTAAAGCCGCCTCTATCCCTGAGGCAACAGAGGCTGCATTTTCAAAAGCTATGTGAATCCAAGGAACTTTCCAGGAAGTAAAAGGAAAAGGACTGGAGATAATTTCCATACACCCTGTAGGAGAAACCACTATGGTATTTGGACCTAAAACTTTTAAAGCTAACTTAATGGGAAGAACGGTCCCACATCCCTGACAAGCTCTATGCCCAGGAGCTAACCAATCTTCTTTAGGAATGTTTTTTAGAGTAATACTTTTAAAGTTTTTAAGTTCTGGTCTCATAGTTCTACTCCTTTACTCCATAAATTTCATAAAAGAAAGGTGTCCTTTTAGTCATATAAAAATATCCTTTTTCAAACATTTCTATAAAATCTTCTACGGTTACATCTCTTCCTGCAAGGCCAGCTATAAAATTAACTATTTTAGGTCTTTTATTAGACTGATAAAGAGCTGAACGAACTTCAATTCCTACAGGACCTCCAGTTGAGCCGTGGCTCAAGGCTCGGTCTACCACTACCAAACTTTTAACTTTTCCTATAGCTTTAAGAAAGTCCCTGTAAGGAAAAGGTCTCCAGAGTCTAAATCTTAAAAGTCCAACTTTTTTACCCTGTTCTCTTAACTGGTCTACGGCGTTCATAGCAGTTTCAGCTAGACTACCCATAATTACCATTCCAACTTCTGCATCTTCCATTTTATAGGTCTCAACAGGTTGATACCTTCTTCCTGAAATTCTTTCAAATTCTTTCCAAGCCTGAACAATTACGCGATAACTATTTTCTACAGCTACATCTAAAGCTTTGCGGGCTTCGGTATAAATTTCAGGAACTCCTATGGCACCTATAGTTATAGGATTTTTAGGATCAAGTTTATATTTAGGGCGATATGGGGGAATGTACTTATCTACTAATTCCTGGTCTAAAAGTTCTACAGGCTCAACCACATGAGTAACTATAAAGCCATCCAAATTTACAGCTACTGGAAGCATTACTTTTTCTGCAACTCTATAAGCGTGATAAACCAAATCTACAGCTTCTTGACCGTTTTCAGCGAAAGTTTGAATCCAACCGGCATCTCTCATAGTCATTATATCTCCATGGTCATTCCAAATGCTTATGGGAGCAGAAACCGAGCGGTTAGCCACTATCATTACAATCGGAAGCCTTAAGGCTGAAGCAATAAAAAGACATTCGTACATAAAAAGAAGTCCTTGAGCTGCCGTAGAGGTAAAGGTTCTTACTCCGGTGGCAGAAGCTCCTATACAAACGCTTAAAGCTGCATGTTCAGATTCTACAGGAATAAATTCAGCATCTAGTTCTCCATTATTAACTAACTCACTTAAATGTTCTACAATGTGAGTTTGGGGAGTTATGGGATAAGCAGCAATTACCTCTACTCTACATTGAGCTACTGCATCAGCTACAGCTATAGAAACCTCTTTAGCAACCCTTTTTCCCATTTTTAAACCTCCTCTAAAACCATCGTAATAGCACCCTTAGGACAAATAGAAGCACATATCCCACAACCTTTGCAATAGTTTAAATTAGAAATAAAATATCCTTCCCCGTCTTGAGTGTAAGCCATGTCAGGACAAAGAAGCCAACACTGCCCACATTTAATACATTTTTCTTTATCTAAAACGGGCTTCATAGACTTCCAATCTCCGGTTTTAAATTTAACAGAGTTTCCAGATTCTAAAATATACATTCCAATAGGTAAATCTTTCCAACTAACTAATCCTTGACTTTTGGGCATAATTCCCCCCTTTTTTATCCATAAATTTTAGTTTCTTCTAAAGCTCTTTTCAAAGCTTTTATATTTTTTTCTGCTAACTTTCCAAAACGAGCTTTTACAGCTTCTTCTAAAAAGGAAAGTTCAATAAGGTCTACAGCCTTAATTAAGGCACCAAGCATAGTAGTATTAGTAATAGGAACTCCAAGTTCTTCTAAAGCAATTTTAGTTGCATCAACAATAGCAAGCCTGCCCTGATAGCCTCCAAGGATTTTTCTTACTTCATCTTCTGGATGGTGAGAATTTAAAATAGCCACTCCCTCTTCTTTAAGGCCATCTGTAACCTTTACCATCTTAGGAAGAGAAGGGTCTAAGACTAAAATTACATCTGGATGATAGATTCTTTCCCTAGTTCTAATATAATTTTTACTTATTCTAGCAAAGGCTTGAACAGGGGCTCCTCTTCTTTCAGGCCCAAAACTTGGAAAAGCTTGAGCATATAAACCTTGGTGAATAGCTGCTATGGCGATAAGTTCTGCTGAAGTTACTGCTCCTTGACCACCTCTTCCATGAAGTCTTATTTCTATCATATTCTATCTCCTTTGAATAGGATAGTATTTTTAACGTGTAATTATGTTAAGTTTGAAAAACTTATCTAAAGAAAAAAGTTTGTCAAGATTTTGTGACGACTTTTTTTGTTAAAAAATTTTAATTTTAAATTTTCTTAAAACCTTTTAAAAATAAAAAGAAACAAATTAAAAATCCTAACACATAGAAGTAAGAAAGAGGACCAGAAGAAAAGCCTATTGAGTCAGAAATTTTAAGATCTTCTAATTGGTAACCTCTAACTACATAATAACCAGGGACCTTTGACCAACTTGTACTGATCTGTGATTTTAAAACATTTTTTGGAACTTTTTCCCATCCTAATTTCAATTCTTCAAAAATTTTTTTAAAATTTAAAACTCTTTTTTCTTCTCCCGGAATGCTTAACAAAACCGAAGATACAAAAGAACTTAACAGAGGATTATTACAAGTATGTTCACAGCATGCAAGTCCAACTTCTATGGTAGTTTGAGCTAATTCTTGAGCTAACTTTTCTACTACTTCCTTAGGAGGCTTCCAGTAATTTTTGCGAATGGTCTCTAATATTCTAGCTAAAATACTTTGATAAGCCCATAAATTTTGAGCTTTCTGAAATTTTTCCTTAATATTAAGCCCATACTTATCAAGAACATAAATTTCGTACATTTCTTGCCATTTAGTTTCGTCCACTATTTCAGGATTAGTAACCTGAAAACCCCAAAGATGTTCTATAATTTTGTCTATAAAACGTGCTCCTGCATAACCTTCTTTAAGCATAGTTTTAATCCACTCAGGATTCCAATATCTACTTCTTAGTTCTTTTCCCATAGTTTGAGCTAAATCTTCTTGTCTTGGCTTTAAAGGATTTGAGAGATTAGTAACCATAACCTCGGGACTCTTTCCATCTATAGTTCTTATAGCTAAAGTTAGTCCTCCTAAATATTGAAAGAAATCGTCATTATCTAAAGTTCCAAAAACTGAAGTAGAAAGACTATGAAGTGCAATCTTAGTTCCGGAAAGATTGTCTTTAAAAAGCCAAATATTAAGACTCTCTTTAGTTTGTTCTTTACCAGATAAATGTAATTTTTCTCCCCAGAAACCTTGGCCAAAAATGTAAGAAATCCTTTTAAAATAAACCTCAGCTATTTCTTTTTCGGAATTCCAAGAATGAGAAGCTGAAATTATAGTATCAAGTCCTGTTCCATAACTTCCAGGTTCTTCAGAAAAAACACGCACTCTAGCTAACCTTTCCGCAAGTTTTTCTTCTACCCCCTTTTCTTCTAAAAGTTTTTTTCTTTTTTCAGTGTTTATGCGAACAAGATTGTCTCTTTCTTTAGCAGAATTTGCTAAACTTACTGCTTGATCTAAAAAATAAATAAGATTAGAAAAAAGGTCTCTATAAAGTCCTGAAGTAGTAATTACTACATCAATACGAGGTCTTTTAAGTTTTTCCCGAGGAATAAGTTCTAAACCAGATACTCTTCCTCTTTCATCCCACTTAGGTTTGACTCCTAAAAGGGCAAGAATTTGAGATTCCATTATTCCTTCATGTCTTATGGTTTCTACAGCCCAAAGAACAAAAGCAATCTTTTCTGGATATCTGTTATATTTTTTTCGGTAGTTTTCTATAAGTTCTTCTGCTAATTTTTGTCCTGCCTCAAAAACCCCTGGGGAAGGAATTTTGCTTGGGTCAAAGGCATAAAAGTTTTTTCCTGTAGGAAGACTATCAGGATTACGAATAGGGTCATTTCCAGAGCCAGCAGGTACATATCTTCCTTCTAAGGCTTTAATTAAAGAATTAAGTTCTCTTTCAGCTGAAGTATAAATTCTTTTTATATATTCTTCTATTTTAACTTTCTTTTCCTCTTCAGTTAATCTTTTTTCAATATTTACTATGGCTTTAGCAGTTTCTTCTACGAAGAATTTTTCAGGCACTTTTCCAAAAATATGAAGTCCATAGGGAACTGCAGTTTCTTCTATTTCATCTAAATAATTTTCAATTTTTTTTAGGTCCTCTACTTTTATCAATCCTTCTTTAGTTAGTTCTAAACTTAAGTCTTTTAAAAGGCCAAGCTTTTTAACTGCACTTGTAATGTCTTTAAGTTTTCCCTCTGCTAAAAAGGGGTTTTTTTCTTTAGCAATTTCCCAGTCTTGTAAGAGACTTTTTAAGTTTTTAAGTTCTGGATTTAAAGAGGAGGAACTTAAAGGAGGGGTCATATGGTCAATTATTACTGCCATTCCTCTTCTCTTAGCCTGAAGGCCTTCTCCAACATTGTCAACTATATAAGGATAAATATTGGGTAAGTCTTGAATTAAAACTTCAGGGTCATCCCAAGCCGTAAAGCCTACTTCTTTTCCTGGAAACCACTCGTGAGTTCCGTGAGTTCCTAGATGAATTACTGCATCTGCTTGAAACTCCCTTTTTAACCAAAGATAAAAAGCAATATACTGATGATGAGGAGAAAGAGTATTGTTATGATAAGCCTTTTCAAGAGCCTGTTCCCAAGCTTTAGAAGGCTGAGGAGTTAAAATAATATTTCCGTATCTTACCACTGGTATAACAAAGTATTTTTGTCCCTTAACATCTTCCCAGGTCATAATGTTAGCCTTTTCCGGTTCACCCCAGTCTTTAAGAACATGCATTCTAAACTTTTCAGGAAGTTCAGAAAACCATTTCCGATACTTTTCAAGTGAAATAAGAACAGGCTTCCCCTCCCTAACAAGCTTTTCAATTTCGGAGGGTGCCCATTTAGCAATGTTTCTTCCATAATTTAAAACTCGGTTAAAGAGAACTTGTTTGTCTATTTCTTCTTCTCCCACATTGTAGCCCTCAGCTTTCAAACGACTTAAAATAACAGTAAGACTTTCAGGTAGCACATTAAGATAACTTGCTCCTATGTTTTGCTTTCCAGGAGGATAGTTATAGTAAATTATTGCTAAACGTTTCTCTGAATTTTTTTTCTTTTGCAAGTTTATCCAAGCTTTAACTCTTCTAACTAAAGCCTTAACTCTTTCAGGAACAGAAACCTCTTCTACAATTTCTTCTTGTAAAAACTCGTCAAATTTAAGTTCTTTTGTTGATATAACCATGGGTTGAATAAGTCCTGCAAGCTCGGGATTAAAGACTTGCCAAGTTCTTTCAAGGATATCAAGCCCGATAGGTGATTCTTCCCATTCTTTCAAATTCTGATTGTAAAGAGAAATTACATTTATTACCGGAACATCTAATTTTTCTAAAATAGGTGAAAGATTTTGGGGAATTACTCCTACTTTTAACCCTAAAGCTATAAGAAGATTTATGCGAGATTTTTGGTTTTCATCCAAAAAAAACTCTTGAAGAGCTTTTTCTGCCGGAAAACCCCAAACTGGAATAGTTAAAAAACCTTCTTTTTCCAAAGCTAAAGATATACTACAAATTGGTTCCATTTGAGCTGAAGTGTAATTCTGTTTGTAAAAAAGAATTCCTATAGTAAGTTTTGGTAATTCTTTTTCAAGTATTTTACTTTTATAACTCTGAAAATCTTTGTAGGAGGTAAAAATCTTGTGAGAGTTGCAATCATAAATAGCAAAATCTGGGATTTCTTGAGGTTTATCATAGAAAATCTTTTCAAATCCAAGTTTTTCCTTTAAAAGGTAAAAAATTAGGTTTTTATAATTTTGAACCCCTCCTTCACGATTGTAAGTTTCTATTTCGGTATCAATTTGAATCCCTAAAGCTTTCATCTCTTCGTCATAAGAACCCCCAGCATAAACTCCAAATATTTTAGCTCCTCTAAGAGAAGCCTCTTTTAGCTCATCTTTTACTAATTCAAAAATTTGTCTTCCCATGAGATTTATCACAATTAGATGAGAGGTTTTCAAAAAATGAAGATTTTTGTTTTTCAGATTTTTCTGAGGGTAAACCTTAAACTCAAGACGAGAAGAAAGCTCCGAGGGTAGCTCTTTCTTAACCTCTTTTACAGCTTGAGACATAGATTTGGTTGCAAGGTCTCCCAAAAGAAAGCTTATTCTTAAAATCTCCTTTGGTTCTGCCAGAACTTCGGAAAAAAGTAAAATTAACCAAACTAAAATTAATAAAACCTTACTCAGGAACATAGATTATAGTTCCGTCTTTAAGTTGATAAGCAGTTCCAAGTTTTTTTCCCTCACCTGTAAGAGTTTTATTAGTTATCTTTTTAGCTTTAATTTCTATTCCTTTTTTTGTGATAATTTCCATTTCGCCCTGAAGTGTTTTTTTTACCAAAGTAAACTCAGACTTTGGATTTAAAAGTTCTAAAAGATTGTAAGCTGTAAACAAAGCAATAATTAAACATACGATAAAAACTACGCTTATATCAAAAAGATTTGCTACTTGTGAAAGGGGGTCTTCAGTAAAACTTTTTCCCAAAAATCTATTTCTTTTTAAAAATTTTTGCCTCAAACTTCCTCCTCCTTTTTATCTGTATAAAACTTAGAAGAATTTTTAAGTATAGTAAGTTCTGCAAGGTAGTTCATTTCTTTTAAAGTTTCTCTTATCCAGCGTTCCTTAATTAAACTTATTAAATAAGCAATTATTCCACAAGTAAGTCCAACCACCGTAGTAGTAAAAGCTGTAACCATATTTCCTGCCATCTTAGGTAAATTTCCTTTAGCAAGTTCTGCAAGCGCTACTCCCATAGGAATAAGAGTTCCTAAAAGTCCTAAAGCAGGACCTACTCGGACTACAAATCTTATCTGGTCAAGATTTTTAAGTAATTTTAGTTCCATTTCTTGTAAAAGTTTTTCTATTTCGGTTTCTATTAATTCTGAAGAAGTACTTTTTTCTATTTTAGAAAGTTTATCTTTAAAGACATTTAAGAGATGAAACTCGTTTGCTCGCCTTTCTGCAAATTCTCTAAAAAATCTTCCCAACTGATAAACCATCCAAAAAACTAAAAGAACAAGGCTCAAAAGTACCGGAACAAAAAGAGAAGAAGCAATAAGATAGAGAAAATTTTCTAAAAAAGAGGTAAAACTCATAATTCCTCCTGAAGTTTTTAACTCTTCAATCTTTAAAGGGAAATAAAAAGAACCAAGAATGTAAATTCCAATAATTATCATTAAAATACCTAAAAAATGTTGAAGTATTTTTTCAGAAAGATTTTTAAACAGAAAACTTTCGCAAATAAAAAAGAAGATAAGAATAAGTACTGAAAATATACTTCCTAGAAGTAAACCTCCTAAAATTGGAGGAAAAGAAAAGGTTTTTAGAAAGATGTAACTTGAAAGACTCATAGCTAAAAGACAAATCGGGCATGGAAAAAGTAAAATAAAAGCTGATTTCTTAGTGTGAGTTTCTGTGAAAAAGTAAATCCCCCAGAGAATAAGCCCTATAGCTATGAAAAGATGAAAATAAAAGGCTTTACTAAGAAGTGGTTCTAAAAAAAGAAGAAAGGCTTTTAAACCTAGAGTAGTTAAGAGGAAAAGTCCCGAATATAGAAAAAGAACAAAAGCTATAAGTTTAAAAGAAGCTTTTAAACTTTTTAAAGCTAAAGCTACTTTAAAAGAAAAAGAACTTAAGCTAAAGGTAAGCCCCAAAACAAAAAAAACAATGTTTGGAAAGTTCATAAAACTTTATTCACAAAAGCCATTTTGCTTACAAAGAGCTATTTTAACAGCTTTATAAACTGCTTTTCCTATAAGTTCTCCTATTTTACTATGTCCTCCTGCATAGGTAACAATTGGAAGGTCTGTTCCTGAAACTACTATTACAGAATCGGTGCCAGTACCAGTAGCAATAACTTCTTTAGTATAAGAACTAGGTACTTTTAAGTCCTGAAAGGCTGCAGTTTTAGCTTCAGTAATAGTAATAATTGCTCTTGCTAAAGCAGGCTCAGTTAGAATCACATTGGTTAAAAGAAGAATATTTACTGTTCCTGGGTCTACAAGTTCACCCTCTAAATAACGCCCTTTGTCCAAGCCTGTTCTTAAGGCATTACTTTCAGCTCCTGCAGTAACTAAAGCAGTAACTACAAGTTTAGTTCCGTTTGAAGTAGTAAAGGTTTCCGTAACTACAGCTAAATTATCCATATCTGCAGCAGTTGCCATCATAGCAACTTTATTTTCGTCTACATTGAAAGTTTGGGCAATTTCATGTTTAATTTCATTAGCGTAAATTTTACCTCCTACTTCTTTTTCAGTTTTTTTCTCTACACAAACCTTTTTCCAGATCTCAGGATGAGCTGAATGATTGATTACCAAGTAAACAAACCTATAACCGTCGTTAGTAGAAAGAACTTTTCTTTCAGAGTTAAATTTTACTACTAAAGTTTTTTCCCACAATTTATTCTCTTCTTTCTTTAACACCCAAGCTTTAGCTTTGAGTTCCGAGGGTAAAGAGATTTCTTCAGCTCTTACTTGAAAAATAATTCCCAAACAAAACATTAAAAAAAGAACCCAAATTAATTCAAAATTTAAAACTCTTTTCATAAATTTATCCTCCTATAAAATTTTTTAAAACTTATAATTAACACCTATTTTAAAAGTTCTCTCAGGCATAGGATAGCCTTTAACATATTCGTAAGCTCGATTAAAAAGATTTTCAACCTTTAACATCACCTCAAATCGTTCATAAGGTTTTAAAGATAAAGCAGTATTAAAAACAGTAAAGTCTTTTTTAGGTATAGGTGTTCCGTATGTAGGTGAGTCCCACTGCCAATCTATAACCTTTTCGTCTCCCACATAAACTCCATAAAATTCAAAATTCCACCTATTGCCCTGACTTCTTATTCCCAAACTTCCTATCCACTTAGGAGTATAAGTTAAGGAAGATTTGGCTTCTTTATCCTTATACTCTGTATGATAAGTTAAGTTAACAAAAGGCTTCAAAGAAAAAGGAAGTTTAAAATAGTGAGCAAGCTCTGAACTTAGATTTATTTCTAAACCTTGAATTTTAGCACCATCAGTATTTTTATAAGTAAGGGTTCTAGGAAGAGTAAGATGAGGAACTCCGCTTATTATTTTGTCTTTAAAATTGGTTATAAAATAAGAAAGACTAAAATTAATAGAAGAACTTAAATACTCTAATCCTCCATCCCAGGTTATACTTTTTTCAGCTTTGAGAGAGGGATTTCCTATCCAATGTCTTCCAAGAGAATCTATAAAATCCATAGCTAACTCATCCGGAGTAGGTGCCCTAAATCCAGTTCCAAAATTGGTTTTTAAACTTAAGTTTGGAGAAAACTTGTAAACTAAACCACATCTAAAAGTTATATTTTCAAAGTTTTTATCCTTGGGATGAGAAATTCCTCCAGGTACTTTTCTATAATTAAAACTGTTTTTGAAATAGTCGTATCTTAATCCTAAAAAAGCAAGAAGTTTTTCTTTAAAAAGAGGAAGTTTAATTTCCGAAAACAAACCCCAAGCATTATAATCGCTTGAGGAAAGAGAAAAATAATTCCAGGGATTATTTAGATAGTCAGTCTTAATTTTAACCCCGTGAAACTCTCCACCTAAAAGAAATCTCAAATTTCTTACTTTTAGTTCTTTCTGGAGATTGGTTCCGTAGCTTTCAGTTCTTTTATAATAAGTCCATTCTTTTTCAAAAGTTGTATCATTCAAACCATGCCACTCATCTTCATCTTTAATATAATAAAAAGAACCTTTAAAAAGAGGTGAGCTATAACTTAAGGTGTAACCGTTTCTTCCTTTATCTGAATAGTCGTTAATATCAGGCTCATATCTTGCTCCTGGACTTCCTATCTTCCAACCTTTGTAATGTTGAAAAGAAAAAAGAAAGTCATGAACCTCTAAAAACTTATAGCCTAATTTAACAGAGACAGTTTCGTCATCATAACCACTGTTTTTAATTTTTCCCCACCTCTTAGCAGAGTAGTCATTTTGAGCTCCTCTCGTTCCAAGAAAATAAAAGTCAAATTCACCTTTTTTCCCCATAAATTCAACCCTTCCTTTGTGGTAATCCCAAGACCCTCCTTCAGCTCCAACCTCAAGCTGAAGACCTTCTTTTTTAGCTCTTTTAGTAATTACATTTACTACTCCTCCCATAGCTTGAGTTCCATAAAGAACCGAAGCTGGACCTTTAAGAATTTCTAATCTTTCTATATCATCTAAAGGGATTTTAGCCAAGTTAGCTGTTCCTGCGCGATTTCCATCAATTAAATAAAGAACTCGGCTTTTATAAAGGTCTCCGTGAGCATCTGCAGAAAGACCTCTTATGTAGACTGTAGTAAGCGTTCCAGGATATTTGTGGATGTGTCCAATCCCAGCAGAAGTTAAAAGGTCCCCTACGTCCTTTCCTGGATTAAGCTTAATTTCTTCCTGAGCATAAACTTGAACAAAAGAGGGGACATCCTTTTTCGGTTCCTCTATTCTAGTTGCTGTAACCACTACTTCCTCAAGCTCAGTTTTATGTTGAGCAAATCCCTCTAAAATTAATCCCGTAACTCCCAAAAATACGACACCAAAAAACATTACTTTGTTACTTTTCATCTAAAACCTCCAAATTTAAAGTAAAAGTTAGATGGTAAAATTTCTTATTATATTAAATTAAAACAGAAAAAAGTCAATACTAATAGAAAAAAGATATGATAAAAAAAATTACTATTTTAAAACTAAATAAAAAGATTAAAAAATAGGACGAAAATTGTTTTTTAAAAAAGATTTGCCTTCTTCAACAGTTAAAGGAAGTTTATTCTTATCTGATTTATGCTTAACAAACTCAAAAAAAAGCTCCCCTATAGAGGGAAGTTTCAGTGAGTAGTTTTCTAATTCTTTAGGATCACTAAATACTTCTTGAGGAGTTCCAATTTTAGTTAAAGTCTTGTTATGTAAAATCAAAACTTTGTCTGCTATATAAGGAACTATATCAACTTGATGGGTAGCCATAATTAAGGTAAGTGTTTTTTCTTTTTTAAGTTTTAAAAGAAGATTTAAAAAATTTTTTTCTAGTACAGGGTCAAGGCCTTGTGTGGGTTCATCGAGTAAAAGAATTTCATGCCCCATAGCCAAAAGTCCTGCCAAACAAACCCTTTTCTTCTGACCGTAGCTTAAATGAGAAATAAGAAAATCTTTGTAATCTAACATCTCTACCAAACTTAAAGCTTTTTCTACTCTTTTTTTTACTTCTTCTTCAGAGAAATTCATGTTTCTTGGACCGAAAGCTACATCTTCAAATACTGTAGTAGCAAAAAGTTGCTCATCAGGATTCTGAAATAAAAGCCCCATTTTACGATAGATTTCTTTGGGTTTAAGTTTCCTTATTTCTACTCCATCAAGATAAACTTCCCCCTCGTATCTTTTAAAAAGTCCGTCTATTATTTTTAGAAGGGTAGTTTTTCCAACACCACTTGCTCCCAAAATGACACAGAATTCGCCTTTTTTTACCTCAAAAGAAATATTTTTTAAAACTGGTTTGCCTTCCAAAGAATATGAAAAATTTTTTAAATTAATCTTAATTCTTACAGAAGTTTCCATAATACTAAAAGAAGCAATGTTCCCAAACCAAAGTAAGCTAAGTCCGAAAGCTTTAAACAAAAGTTATAGTGAACTAAATTTTTAAAATCATAACCCCTTTGTTGCATGTTTTGTAAAATCTCATTTGAATGTTGATAAATTCTAATAAAAGAGGTAATAGCAAGAAGTTTAAGAGAGGTTAAGGTAGTTTTAAAGTTTGTGTAACCAAGCCTATTTTTCTGAGCTATGAAAGCTACTTGAATTTCCTCAAAAAGTAAGAAAATAAAACGATAGGTAAGAAGAATAATTTCTAAAAGAAGTTTAGGAACTTTAAACCAATTTAAAACCTGCAAAATTTCAGTAATTGTAGTGGTAAAACATAAAAAAGAAAAGATTGAAACTGCAGAAATTACTCTTAAAGTCAAAAAAAGTCCCTCTTTAAACCCCTGATAGGTAAAACTAAAAGGATACAAACTTAAACTTTTTACCAGAATTAAAACTAAGGCTAAGACTAAAGGTTCAAACCAAATTTTAAAAAGGTTTTTCCAACTGATCTTAAAAAACTTTAAAACCACAACATTTAAAATAGTACAAGCTAGTTGAAAAAGAGGTTTGAAAGAAAGAAGAACTAAAGTAAGATTTAATACGAAAAAAGAAAATTTAACTCTAGGGTCGAGGGTTTGAAAAAATTTAGGAGGCAGTCTTTCGTAAAGAAAGTGCATCATTTTTTTCACTTATCAGTTTTCTCCAGTAATAACCTGCTACAAAACCTGATAAACCACTTAACAAGCTAAAAGCAAAAAGTTCTAAATCTCCCTCTAAAGAAATTAAAGGCTCTCTAGGAACAATACCTTTCTCCTTGGCAATTTTTTCTATGACTGCTTCATCAACTCCTTTCCATTTACCTTCATCTTCTTCAGCAGAAAAAACCAAGTTCTTTACACTTAAAAAACTTAAAATTATTAATACCAACATTAAAATTTTTTTGAACCACTTCATAAATTTCATTTATAATACCTCCTTTAAAATTGTATTTTAATTTTTTTATCTCGTAAATTTTCATTCCCACACAAACAGTTCTCGTTTCTTTTTATACATTACTCCAACTATTCCAGCAGTAATCACTCCTTCCAGGACTCCAAGTGGTGCTTGAGTAGGAATAAAGGCTAAAGCTATTTTTAGAAAAAGAGAAACCAAAGATTCTTCATTTTTTAAGCTTAAAGCTAGTTGAAAAGCTGTAACCAAGTAAGTAATCCAATCTGCAAAAAGTCCTGCTACAAAGGCTGAAAAGTAAAGATTAAACTTAAGTTTTTGAGAAACTTTATAAATCAAAAAAGCAACTAAGCTTCCTACAACTGCCATGGAAACAGTATTAGCTCCTAAAGTAGAAAGACCACCATGAGCTAATAAAATAGCCTGCAAAAGAAGTACTACAAAACCTATCACTACACTTCCTGAAAAGCCAATTAAAATTGCTGAAAACCCTACACCAACAGGATGTGAACAAGTTCCTACTATAGGAACAGGTATAGGAAGCATGGAAAAGAGAAAAACCATAGCTCCCAAAAAACCAATAAGAGGTTTTCTCTCAGGAAACCTATCAAGATAACTTTTAAGTCCCTTAAGTCCCAAGGTTAAAAAGAAAAAAGCTACTATCCACCAAATAAGAGCCCAATTAAAGTCCAAAATACCTTCTGAAATGTGCATAGCATAACTTTTTTTTATAAAAATAAAAAAGAAAATAAATAAAATTTCTAAAACTTTTCTAAAAATTATTGATTTCATAAGTTCTCCTGTATGGTAATTTTTTTTACCATTTTTATTAAAGCATACCTAAATTTTTTGTCAAGCTTTGAAAAGAAATCTACTCTCCTTTATTTTCTTTTTACATAAAAAATCCTTATATATTTTTCCAAATTGTACACCAAAAAACCTCTCAACACCGTTTTTAAAGCCTTAGAATTTCTAACCTTATTATGGACGCTATCAGTAATAGCTATTTAAAATTAACTCTTACAAACTTAAACTAGCTTTTACAGCTTCATAAAAATAAGGATACTTAAATTTAAATCCAAGCTGAAGAAGTCTTTTAGGAATTACTTTAGTACTTGAAGTAATTACCTCGGCAAGTTCTCCATATAAAATTTTTAAAATCCAAATCGGAACTGTGCAAATAGTAGGTCTTCTCAAAATCTTACCTAAGCTTTTAGTGAACTCAATATTTCTTACAGGATGAGGAGAAGTTATATTAAAAACTCCTTCTTCTCCTTTTTGGAAAAGAAATAGTATAGCTCTTGATAAATCTTCAATATGGATCCAGGGAAACCACTGGTTTCCTGAACCAAGTTTTCCCCCTAATCCGAGTTTAAAAACTGGAACAACTACTTTTAACATCCCTCCACCAGGTCCAATAACTATTCCAAAGCGTCCTATTATGACTTTAGCTCCTTTGTTCTTAGCTTTAAAAGCTTCTTCTTCCCAAGCCTTACAAAGTTCAGAAACAAATGTATTGCCAGGAGAACTTTCTTCAGTGAGTTCTTCTTCTCCTCGATTTCCATAATATCCTACAGCAGAAGCATTAAAAAAGATAACACCGGCTTTCAAAAGATTTACTACATTTCTAGTAGTAACAATTCGTGAATCCCAAAGTTTTTTTTTATAATCTTCCGACCACCGATGAAAAATAGTTTCTCCCACTAAATTTACTATAAAATTACATTTTTCTGCCACTTTTTGCCATTCTCCCTCCTTTATAGGGTCTCCAAAAACTACCTGAACTGAAGGATAAAGTTTAAATAATTTTTTAGAATTTCTGGTTAAAACAAAAACTTCAAAATTTTCTTTTAAAAAATGTCTAATAAGGTAAGAACCAATAAAACCTGTTCCACCAAGAATAAAAACCTTCATTTAAGTTTCAAAAAAAGATCATTTATACCACTTCAACTCAAACTCTACCACATACTTTATTTTCCCGTTATCCTCTTTTTCCTTATATTCAACCTCTGCCTCAACACTACTGGGAAGCTCAATTTTAAGATCTCCTATATTTATGTATCCTGCTTTTATATCTCTGGCAATTTGGTCAAAAAGAGCTGATAAAGAATCATAGTCAAAAAATACTTTAACTTCTTTTTTCTCTTTCGTAGACATAATTCCCCCCTTTTTTATTTTTGTAATTTAAGACCTATTTCAGCAAGCCTTTTTCCAAAGGCTCGTAAAATAGCTTTTTCTTCTTCACTAATTTCTCTCATATTATCTGTCCCAGCTATATGCCCTGGTCCATAAGGAGAGCCTCCACCTTTCGTATAAAAAAGTTCTTTTACTGAATAGGGGACTCCTACAAAAATCATACCTAAGTGTAGGAGAGCTGACAAGAGAGAAAAAATAGTCATTTCTTGTCCACCATGAGGAGTAGCTGTAGAAACAAAAATTCCTGCAGGCTTTCCCTCTAAGGCTCCTTCCATCCACAAATGGGTCAATCGGTCTATCTGGTTTTTGAGCTGAGCTGAAACCACACCAAATCTTGTAGGAGTTCCAAAAGCTATGGCTCCTGCCTCTCTAAAATCTTCAGGAGTAACGAATGGGACATTTTTTTGAAGTTCTCTTCCTTTCTTCATGTCTTCTCGGGATTCAATAATTTCTTCTGGAATTAATTCTGGAACCCTTCTTATTACAGGAATAGCACCTGAAACTAAGCGAACTCCTTCAGCCACTTCTAAAGCCATTTTATAAGTATTTCCATAAGTACTATAGTAAACTATCAAAACTTTCATTTTAAAAAACTCCTTTTTAAAAAGATTTTAATCTGCTAATTTCATCACCTCTCCACAACAAACAGGAATAGGTTCTTCTGAAGAAACCTCAACTATGGTATTACATTTTAACATCTTCAATTAAAAATTTAGCCTTAAGTGTGCTTACTGGTACATAAATACCTAAAGGCCTAATTCTCTTATCTTCTTCTACACAGTTTTCACTTTATACTTCCTATTAAATTAAAAAATTTTTAAATTTAAAATAAATTCAAAAAAACAATTTGTCAAGAGATAGTAATCATATATTTTTGTTATAAAAATAAACTCTTCTTATAGGAAAGGGAATTTCAATGCCTTCTTCTTTATACCTTCTATGAAGTCTCTTAATAAATTGGTGAATAATAAAAAATTTATCTGTATAACTTTGAGCTCTTAACACAACTGTAAAGTTTATACTAAAATCTCCAAAAGTATGATATCTTATAAGTGGTTCAAATTCTGGAACCCCTCCAGAAACTTCCTTCATAACCTCTTTAGCTACTTCAAGGGTAATTCTTTCAACTTTTTCTAAATCACTGTCATAGCTTACCCCCACTTGAACCAAAACTGAAAGTTCTTTATCTGGTAGAAAATAATTAGTAACTATAGAAGAAGATAGTTTTGAATTAGGCACAATGACCAAATTGTTAGAAAGCTGTCTTATGGTAGTATTTCTCCAAGTTATGTCTTCTACGAATCCTTCTATTCCTGATTCAAGAGCAATATAGTCTCCAGGTTTAATCTGTTTGGTCATTAAAATGTGAAGCCCAGCAAAAAAGTTACTAAGAGTGTCTTGTAGGGCTAGTCCCACTGCCAAACCTGCTATGCCGAGGGTAGTCAAAAACGGAGTTATATTAATATTTAGCAAATTTAGGGCAACGATAAACCCCAAAGTTAAAATAAAAGCTTTTATTATAATGTTAATAAGAGAAACTTTAAAGGGAAGTTCAGTTTTTTCAAAAAAGTAATAATTTATTAAAACTGTAAAAATATTAGCTCCAGTCCAAGAAAGGGATACAATAAAGAAAATTAACAAAATTTTATTAATCAAGAAGATCGGAAGAGCGTC
>JAUQQL010000067.1 GCA_030578315.1 Thermodesulfobacteriota bacterium
ATATAGTTCTTATCAATGCAGGAGCAGGCTATGGAAAAGAAGATCTCACATATAAAGTAATAAGTGAGCTTGGGGAGATTTTTATTAACGGAGTAGCTATAAAGCCTGCTAAACCTTTTATTTTTGGAATAATTAAAAATAAACCAGTTTTAGGTATACCCGGTTATCCAGTTTCAACTTATTTTGCTTTTGAAATTTTTATAAAACCTCTTATTGGTTTTTATTTAAAAAGAAACCTTAAGGAAAGAAAAACTATTAAAGGAATTCTCTCAAGACCCTTGGCAAGTACTTTAGGAGTTGACGAATTTGTAAGAGTAAAAGTTGGAAAGGTAGGAAAAAACTATATTGTTTCTCCCACAGGAAGAGGAGCAGGTCTTTTAATGTCTGTAGTAAGAGCAGATGGATATATAGTAATTCCTGCCGACTCTGAGGGATTTTCCCAAGGAAAAGAAGTAGAAGTATTTTTATGGAAAGATGAAAAAGAAATAGAAAATACTTTAGTTTGCATAGGAAGTCATGATAATACTTTGGATCTTATTTTTAACTTTCTTAAAAAAAAATATCCAAAATACAGTTTTTCTTCTGCTCATGTAGGTTCTATGGGAGGACTTATAGCAATAAAACGAGGAGAAGCTCATTTGGCAGGAACTCACCTTTTAGATGAAACTTCAGGAGAATATAATATTCCTTTTATTAAAAAAATTTTACCCGAAAAAAAAGTTGTTTTGGTGAATTTGGTTTATAGAATTCAGGGATTCATAGTTCAAAGAGGAAATCCTAAAAACATAAAAAGTTTTGAAGACCTTATAAGAGAGGATGTAATTTTTATTAACAGACAAATTGGTTCTGGAACAAGACTTCTTTTAGATAAACACCTTAGAGAACTTGCTATAAATCCTTCTCAAATTAAGGGATATGATAAAGATGAATACACTCATATGGGAGTTGCCCAGGCTGTAGCTAGCGGAAGAGCAGATGTAGGTTTCGGAATATACGCAGCAGCTAAGGCTTTAAACTTAGACTTTATTCCTGTAGCTGAAGAAAGATACGATCTTCTCATAGCAAAAGAATTTATAAATTCAGAAATGATTTTAGCCTTGTTAGATATAATTAAAAATGATTCAGAGTTTAAAAAAATGGTTTTAAGTTTAGGTGGATACGATGTAAGAGACATGGGTAAAGTAATATACGAAAATTAAGAAGAACCTTTAAAAAGTAGAAAAAGACCAGCAATTATTAAAATAGTTCCTAAAAATTTATAAATAGTTAAGGATTCCTTTAAAAAAATAACTGCAAGTAAGGTACTAACTAAAGGATAAGAAGCAGTAAGTGGTACAACTAAAGAAGCTTCTTTAGTTTTTAAAAGAGAAAAATAACCTAACATTCCTAAAAAACCTCCCAAAATTCCACTACTACTGAGAATCAAAGCTTCTTTAAACTGAAGATTTAGAACTTTTTCTTTTTCTAAGAGAAAAACAGCTATAGTAAGTCCAAATAAAGCAAAAGCAGTCCTAATAAAAAGTCCAGAAAGGGGGGAGATATTTTTTAAACCTACTTTTTCCAAAATAGAACTTATTCCCCACAAGGTTATGGTAAAAAACCATATCACAAAAACTTTCCAATCCATTTTCTAAGCTCTTAGGTCTGCAATTAACCTTTTAGGATTTAGCAAAAGCTCTATAGCATCAATAGGAGATTTAACTACAATATCAGCGTTTAAAAGGGTTTCTACTGCACATCCTTCATCTAACAAAACAGCTATTCCGATTTTTGCAATTTTAACAAGTTTTCTATCATTTCTTCCATTTCCAAAAGCCACTACCTGTTCTGGGCCTAACTTTTTTACAAATTCTTCTTTTTGTTCATCTTCTTTTCCTGGAGATAAAATTATAACTTCAGCTTTAATTCCCTCCAAAGCAGTTTTAGCTTTTCCAAAAGTATCAGCAGTAAGGATATAAATTTTTAATTTTTCTGCCAACTGATTAAGCTTTTCCTTAACCCCAGGAACCAATTCTCCGTCCACAGAGAGAGTCCCTGTAAAATCTGAAACCAAGTAATTAAGGATTATTTTTTCTTTGCCAGGAATTTCTACTTCTATCATTTTTTCAGCCTCCTTAAAAATTTTCATAAATTTTTAAAAAGTTTACGGCATAAAAAATTAAAAGCAAGTATTTTTGTAATATATTTTATAACTTTATTTTAGCTCCTTATAAAGTTTTAAAATTTCAATTGCATAGGCTGTAGTTTCTAAGTAAGAGATTCCACCTGGTTTTCTGCTAAAACCACCATCGGAATTATAACAGGCTTTCACAAAATTAAGTCCATTTTGAATACACTCGTTAATTTTGTTGATTTCAAAACTATTTGAAAAACTTTTAAGAATTTTTAAAGCATAATAAGTGTTTTCTAAAAAAGAAGTTGTACCAGGATAAAACCCAAAACCACCATCCCCATTTTGAGCTTTGAAAATCATTTCTTTATATTCTTTCCAGAGGTTAGGTAATATCTTTCCAGAATAATAAAGATTTTCTAAAGTTTTTAGAGAACATTTTTTAAAAAGTTGTTTTACTTTAGAAGAACTAAATCTTTGGGAGGCAATAAGCGACAATTTCCAAACAGCATATAAGGTACGAAAATCCAAGGATGAAGTTTTTTGAAAAGAAGACAAACTCCTCTTTATTAAGTCAGGAAAGATGCCAGGTAAGGAACTATCTAAAAGTTTTAAAATTTCAAACATTTGTAAGAGCTGAATTGGATTTTTAAAATTTTTTTTATTTAAAAATTGCTTTAAAAACTTAATTAAAAGGTCTCTGTTTTTATACAAAAAGCTAGGGTATAAGTAAAATAAAGTTTTAATTGCAAAATAGGTATCTTCTAATGTAGTCGGTAAAAGAGGGGTAGCAGCAAATCCTCCTATGTCTTTTTTAAAACGATTGATAACAAATTCCTTAGTTTTTTCGCAGACTATTGTGACCATTTCTTTTTATCCGAATTTGCCTGTTATGTAGTCTTCGGTGAGTTTATGGTCTGGATTGGTAAAGATTTTTTCTGTTGGACCAAACTCAATAAGTTCTCCCAAGTACATAAAGGCGGTATAGTCTGAAATTCTGGCAGCTTGTTG
>JAUQQL010000068.1 GCA_030578315.1 Thermodesulfobacteriota bacterium
ACCTGCAGCAATGAGAATGAGTATAAAAGGGCTTGTGAACTGTCTAATAAAGAGTTTAAATTTGCTTTCTTCCTCTTCTTCAAGGGTATTTGGCCCGTAGAGTTTGAGCCTCCTTTGGGCTTCAGCTTCAGTAAGCCCTTGAATGGTTGAGCCTAACTCTTGTAAAACTTCGGGAATACTCTTATGATGCATAGGACCTGGCTAAGTTATTAGGTGTAATTTTTTTAATATATGAGCCTCCAGAGAACCGTATGGTTGTTTACCTATAACATAGGGTTATTAGAGCCTCGGGCAAAATGTATGCGTCCACATATAATCTATGAATCTCTCCCTCTCAAAAAACCTTCCACATCTTCCACATAATCCTTCTCTAAGCAAAAACGGTCTACCAAAGGTTTAAACTTCTCTTTGCTAACCCCACTTTACCACATTTTTATTTTTTTAAAATTCACCGGAACTTAAGTAAAAAAAATTCTTAACAAACTTTGGTAGTTCAGTGAGACCTACACCTAATTTTAGTGATGCCCTTCTTAAGTATTCCCTAACTGAGGAGCGAGATATATTTAAAATTTGACTAATTTCAGTAAGATTTTTCTCTTGTATAGCATACAAAAACAAAACCTCACTTTCCCTTTTAGAAAGTTTTTTAACATATGGTGGTAAGTTTTCATTTATTCTTTTTTGAAAAATTTCTAAAGTAAGGTTGCCATCTCCTTGAAAAGGTAAAGATTGAACTTCAGATGTAGAAACTTCTTCAAAATCTTTTTTGCTTGCCAGACTAAAATAAAATTTATAATATACAAGTAATCCAATTAAACCAACTATACTTAAATAGCTTAATTTATAACTTATGTGATAAAACACCAAAAAATTATAAAAAAGCGATCCTAAAGCAATACCTAAGGTAATCATTCCATATAGAAGAGATAAAGCTTTTAAATTAGAAAAACGAGACACAAAGAGAAAAAGAGAATAAATATCCATAATCCCTATAGCAGTAAAAACTAGAAATTTGGTCATTAAAAAGAAAATATAATTATCAAAATGCATAGTAATAGAGCCAAAAGAAAGCAAACTAAAAGAAAAGATAGGAGTACTAAAGAAATGTTTAATATTATTAAAAAATTTTGCCCAAAGAAGAAAAAATAAATTACCAATGACATAAAAAAAAATCTAACGGAATTTTTATCTTCCAATTTGAAAAGTTTTGAAAAAACCAGTCATAAAAGAAAGGACTACTAAAATAAAAAACAAAAAAACTAAGAAATAAGTAAATTTTGTCTCTAATAAAATCTTTAAATTGAGTCTTATCAGAAAATTTTAAAGGGGTTTTTATGAAATATAATCCTAAAAGAAAAAGAGAATTTATAGTAAGACTTAAATTGGGAGAAAGTTTAAATAATTGCATTAGATATGAAAATAGATTTCCCAAGATAATTCCGGTATAAGGAAAAAGCTTTTCTTTTTCTTTTAACAAAATAGAAAAGCACCTAATACACATTAGCGGAGATAGAAAACCAATTATGATTAGAATAGAGATTTGATAGTAAAAAGAGAGCAAGGAGTAAAGTAGGTTTAGAGCTGAAAGAATAAAGACTATCCAAGGAAAGAATTGTTTTTTTTCAAAATAGTAAAATTTTATAAAAGTAATGAGATAACCGATACTATGAAAAAGGAGAAAGATTACAAATAAATTTTTATTTAATAAAAAAGAAAGATTTAAAGGAAAAAGGGTGAGCCAAAAAGTTAGAATAAAAAGCGCTAAAAAGCCCTGCATAAATAAAGCGTTAACATACAAATTAAATTATGCAAGTATTGTAAAATGACGACAATATTTGGTGACAAAAATTGATACACAATGGCGACTTTATTTGACCAAATTTTGTCTTTAAATAAATTTTGTCTTTAAATTTTGTAAGACTCATAGAAGGGGAGGGGATTATGATTAAAGTAGCCTTGATGATTAAAAATAAGCTTATAAATGAATCTATTCGGACATATCTTTCATCCCTTCCAAAATGCAATTTTGAAATTGATGGTACTTCTGGAAATACTTTATCTAACCCAAATATAATTCTTTTTGATCCACCTTCTTTAAAGGAAACAAAACCTGAAGCTTTACCAAACTGTGCCAAGATTCTCCTTGATACAGGATTACTTGAGCAAGAGTTAATATTTTTAATAGTGTATTATAAATTAGCTGGAGTTTTTGAAACAAATACACCACCAGAACTCATAAGCAAATGTTTAGAAGTAGTTTCAAAAGGAGAGCTTTGGATTTCAAAGAATTTAATCAAAAAATTATGTATTTTACTCCAAAGGAGATTCAAATTATTAGACTTGTTAAAGAAGGTTACAGTAATATAGATTCTATTATTTCTAATCAAGAGGTTAACCCAAAGGGTTCCTTTAAAAAATTTTAAAAATTAAAAAGAACTCTTTATAAAGACTTATTTAATTTCAAAAACACTATGCTCAAATGTTTAAACTTAATCCTTAAGTATTAAAACTATAGTTTTAAAAAATAAAATCTAATTTATTAAAACTTATTTTTAAGTTTATTAAACTTTAGGTTGATTTACCTTCTTATAATTTCCCTTATTATCAATATTAAGATGATCAAACAACAAAGAGAAATTACCCGGCAGGGGGTCAAAAGAAACAAAAAAACTTAAAGAAGAGAAGAGATGAATTTGCCCTGGAAGCTTCTTAGGTTAATTCCCATTCCACCCTGTACCTTCTAAAATTTTATATAACGCGTTTTGATAGCCTGAAAGGCATCGTTTCTCCCTTAATTGAACTAAGAAAAAAATCAGATTTATCAAGCAAGCAAGCAAAGACTCTTCTCAATTTTTATAGGATCAAAAAACATCTTTAATTCTTTCCACTTATCAATCACTATTTGATATGCTTTTAAATAATTATTCGTCATTATAGTATGAGTAAAATTATTTTCTACATGTTTTCTACAATCTTCCGGATTAATTTTATCTATATATTTTTTAAAAGCTTTTACCAGATTTTCAATTAAGTTTTC
>JAUQQL010000069.1 GCA_030578315.1 Thermodesulfobacteriota bacterium
GCACTCGTTAGTGTAGTCTTACCATGGTCTATATGCCCTATCGTCCCTACATTCAAATGAGGCTTCTTCCTCTCAAACTTCTGCTTCGCCATCTCACCTTTCCTCCCTTAAAAATTTAAAAACCCTTCTTGAAAGAAATAGCCCACGACCGGACTCGAACCGGTGACCACTTCCTTACCAAGGAAGTGCTCTACCTCCTGAGCTACGTGGGCATTTAAATTTTTTCAATCAGCGGGCGACGGGACTCGAACCCGCAACCCTCAGCTTGGAAGGCTGATGCTCTACCATTGAGCTACGCCCGCTTAATTATTTTCACAAAATGGAGGGGGGAGGATTTGAACCTCCGAAGGCGAAAGCCACCGGGTTTACAGCCCGGCCCCTTTGGCCGCTCGGGTACCCCTCCTATTTTAAATAAAAAAAAGCTTTTCATTTTCGTTTAAAAAATAACTTAAATTAAAATTTTGTCAAGAAGATTATATGAGTCCATATGCTATTACACCTGGTTTAATCTTTTTAAAATTATACGCAAAAATAAATCTTATTTAACCTAAACCTTGTCCTTTAAATCTACTTTTTTAACCTAACCATCGCTAATTTTATTATTGCAAAATTATTGCAAATTAAAAAAAATCTGGTATTTTGTTTTTTAAATTTTAAAAATTTTATTGTGAGAGGAATATTTTTCTATGGGAAGTCAAGAAAAAATAGCTAATTTAGATCAAAAGTTTAAATCTTTTGTACAATCTGGAGTATCTCCAGCAGATGAACTCGCTTTAAGAACTGCTAAAGAAATAGTTATTAAATTTATTGAGATGGGTAGATGTTCTCCTTCCACTTTTGAAGAAGTCTTTACTCAAGTTTTTGGTGTCATTAAAAAACTCCTAAACACTAAGTAAATTGTATATTTTAGCTATTCACGGAAGTCCGAGAAAAAATGGTAATTCTGAAATTTTATTAGACACTTTCATAAAAGGAATTTTTCAGGCCTTAAAAGATTTTTCTAATCGTTTTGAAGTAAAGGTTGAAAAGATAAGACTGCCTGAACTTAATTTTAGTCCTTGTAAAGAATGTGGAGGATGTGAGGTAAAAAAAGAATGCGTAGTTGAAGATGACTTTAAAACCTTTCTAACTCCCAAAATTTGGAATTCAGACTTTCTAGTCATTTCTACTCCTATATTTTTTTATTCTCACACCTCTTATGTTCAAGCTTTTTTTGAAAGATTTCAAGCTTTTTGGGTAAGAAAATATGTTTGGAAACTACCTCATCCTTTAGAAAAGGTACCCAAAGGAATACTTTTTTCCCTAGGAGCAACTAAAGGTGCTAAACTTTTTGAGGGTTTAATTAGAAGTTATAAGTATGTTATGGATGCTATTTATGGAAATTATGTAGGAGGTCTTTTTTTTCGCGGTATTGAAAAAAAAGGTGACATTTTAAAATTCCCAGAAGTTTTAGAAAAAGTTCAAATTCTTGGAAAAGAAATAATTTTACTTCCCGAAAGTTCTTGGTCCTTAAACCGAGAATTATGTCCTTAAGTTATTTCTTTAAATATTTTCTGGTACTCGCACACTCTTTTTTCTATATCTTCTGCTAACCAAAGGTCACTTACTACTGCAATAAGGTCTGCCCCTAGTTTTACTAATTCTTTTGCTCTTTCAACTGTTATTCCTCCTATAGCACAAATTGAAATTTTTAAAACTTTCTTAGCTTCTGTTAAAATATTTTTATTTACCACTTCTGCAGAAGGTTTAGTAGGAGAATGAAAAAAACTTCCAAAAGACACATAATTAGCAGATTTATTTTCTACAAGTTTAGCTCTCTCTAAACTTCCATAGCAGGAAATTCCTATAATTTTGTTAGCTCCTAAAACTTTTCTTGCTTCCTCAATAGAAAGATCTTCTTTTCCTAAATGTACTCCGTCTGCTTCTACCTCTTTAGCAAGCTTAACCCTATCGTTAATAATAAAAACTGCCTCGTAACTTTTACAAAGTTCTTTTAAAAGTTTTGCATAAGGGAAAATAAATTCATCTTTATTAGTTTTGTCTCTAAGTTGCAAAATTCTAGTTCCTCCTTTTAAAGCTTTTTCTACCATTTTTAAAATTAAGTTGTTTTTATAAGGAGTTAATTTTTCATCGGTTATAGCATAAAGCCCTTTTAATTTCATTACTCATACCTCACTAAGATTTTTGTTTCAGGTAAATTTTCTTCTAAATAGGCGTGAATTTTTTTATAGTAACTTAGGTCATAAGGTTTTATATATTCCTCTTTTAAAGTTTTTTCTGGCAAAAACTTTTGTAAAGCAATATTTTTAACCCCCTTTAAAAAAGGAAGCATCTCTTTAAGTTCCTTAAAATCAATAAGAGGAGGATATAAAGTAATTCTAACTTCAAAGTTTTCAAAAAAATCTTTGACGAAATGAAAAGTTTTTCTCACCCTTTCAAACTCCCCTCCTACTTCTTCGTATTTTTTTGGAGAAGTTTTAAAGTCTAATGCCAGGTAATCTATTAACTGATGTTTTATCAAAAACTTTATTAGTTCAGGATAAGAGCCATTAGTATCAAGTTTAATAGCTAGTTCGGTTTCTAACCTTACTTTTTCAAGAAAATCAACCAACTTTTTTCCCCACAAAGTAGGCTCTCCTCCGGTTACAACTACTCCTTTTATAAAGTTCTTTCTTTTTTTAAGCTCTTCTAAAACAAAATCTTCTTTTAAAGTTTCTAAACTGTGATAGTACTTAGGAACTATAAGTTCCACATTATAACAGTAAGGACATTTAAAGTTACACAAATAAGTAAAAACTACTGAGGAAATTTTACCAGGAAAATCAACTAAACTTGTACCTCTAAATCCTTTTATCATTGTTATTTAATTTTTAGATTCTAAAAAGCTTTAAAAATTTTTCGTAAAAAAGATAACATTCTCTGGGACCTAAAATTTTGCATATAAAAATGAAGCAAAATCCTCCTATTAAAATTACTGGA
>JAUQQL010000002.1 GCA_030578315.1 Thermodesulfobacteriota bacterium
GGCATGGACTATAGAATTGATGTTTTAGTTTAGCTTCAAGACAGGGTTCAGAGGTTGCATGAATTCCGCAAGGTGCTTTACAGGTCTTTCCCTGATAGTTTGGTCTTACAGGAATAACGGTTGGATAGGTGTCTGAGCGAAGGCTTGCTTCAATTGGTCCTGAGACGAAAACTGTCGGTTTTTTAAGTCCTGCTGCAATATGAAGGGTTACGGTATCGGTAGTTATTATTGCATCAGATAGATAAACCGCCGAAATAAGATATCTTAAATCTTTCATAAGATAGGAAAGATTAGCTGCTCTTATTCCATAAACATCTAAAGCCACTTCAACCGTTATGTCTTCTTCTGGAAGACTACATATAACTGGAACATATTCATTCCATATAAGAGTCTCTATTTCTTTTAAAAGCTTTGGAGGGATAGTTCTGTGTATAGATGAAGCAAGGTAATGAAAAAGAAGAATTTTTTCCCTTCCTGAAAGTTTTTTAATCTCTTCAAATACAGGCTTTAATTTTTCAAGCACTTGAGGATCTACATAAACATCAGGAGTTTCATCCTCTGCAAAGTATAATCTAAACTTCCATAAGAACCACTTAACCATGTTAAGATTGTCAAAGGCAGGAGTGTTTACCATTTCAACAGCTTTTATAAAGTAGTTGGCTTTAACCACCTCTTTTATGGGTGCAGGATGGGGAAAAAGTTTATCAATGTAAGGTAGATTTTCTAACACTATACGAGCCCTTCCTGAAACAGATACCCAAAGCCTACAGTCAGGGTATCTTCTTTTAACCTCTCTTAAAGCAACGGTTGAACAAAGTACATCTCCAATTGCTCCTTGCATAAAAACAAAAAGAACTTTACCGTTTAGAGGTTCTCCTTCATAAAAAGGAGGAAGAACTGTGTTGGTTTTTTCAAACTGAGCTTGGATCTCTTTTGGGAGAAGAGCAAAAACATCTTGTGCAAAAAGAAGCTTTTCTCCAGGTTTTAAACTAAAATGATATCCGTTAAAATAAAAGGAAAGTTTGGTTTTAGCCTTAACTGTAAGCATAAAATTACCTTAACTAATTTTTAATTTTTTTAAGCAAAAAATGTACCTACTTTAAAAAAGTTTTTAAAAATTATATTAAACCTCTTTTTAGCTTGTTTTTAAAAATTACATTTTTTCAGCATTTTTAACTATATCCTTTATAATTTCTTTTGTTTAAGCATTGCTGCCTTTACTTATAATATTTTAAAATTAGGCTTTTAAAGTATCTGCAAAATTTAAACTATTGGTTTCATTTTAGTATCAAATTTTTAGGTACAAAATAATATTTAAAAAAATTTTTAAAAAAATTTTTTAAAAGCCCTTTAGAAAGTTTTAATTTGTCCGATAATAATAAAAAAATGTATTTAAAAATGAAAATAGATAAAACCTTTAATTTTAAAGCTACAAATTCATATATTAAGGATTATCATCAGATTCTGTTACCTGAAAAATCTCAATTTTTTGCAAAAAATACAAAAATAATTGAAAATGTATACACAAAAAAAGAATTTCAAGAAGAGATTCTACAGCAAAAAGAAATTTCAGACATAATTAAAGAAATTAATAAGATGCTTAATTTTTTAAGTAAAGGTCTTAAAATAGAGATAGACGAAGAGTTAAAAATTCCTATTTTTAAAATAATAGACCTTGAAACTCAGGAAGTTTTGAGACAAATTCCTTGGGAAGAGATTTTAAGGTTAAGAAAGTTTTTAAAAGATTTAAGTGAGAAGGAGTTAAAAAATAAGGAGTTTTTAAAAGGATTACTTTTAAAAAAGGAGGTTTAGCAAAAAATGTCTAATCTTTACTTTAGTAATATTACAGGAATTTTAGATGTTGACACCATAGTAAATGCTTTACTTCAAGCTAAAAAGAATTCTGTTGAAAAACTTGTTCAAAAGAAAGCTATTTATCAAGCTAATGTAAGCTCATTAAATAATCTTTTAGGAGCTTTAAAAGAAGTTAAAAATAGTTTTAATTCTTTAACTTTTAAAAATCTTTCTTTAAGCAAAAAAGTTGAAGTTTCTGATAGTTCAGTTTTAAGTGGTTCTGCTTCTGAAAAAACTCCTGAAGTAAGTCTGAAAGTAAAAGTTATTCAACTTTCTCAAGGAGAAATAAGAATTTCAAATTCAGGGGTCTCAAATTTGAACGAATTTTTAAGCGCGGGAACGTTTACTCTTAAATACTGGACATCAGATAACAACTACATATTGTATGAAGTTAACTTTCCCGGTGGAACTCTAGAAGACTTGGTAAATACAATAAACAAAATTCAAGATAAGGTTTTAGCTAGTACTTTTTTTGATGGAACCTTTTATAAACTTATGCTTACCGAAAAAGATTTAAAAGCTTCAACTAAGGAAACTTCTGAAGATTCAGCTGTAATAGAAATAGAAGGAAACTTTCCTTTAGATAATCTCCAAACCTTTCAAAATGCTCAAAATTCTAAAATTCAATTAGGCTCTAACTCATATTATATTATAAGTTCTAATAATATATTTGAAGATGTTATTTCAGGTTTAAATTTAACTGTTTATAAAATAGGAGAAGCTTCAGTTTCGGTAAAAAAGGATTCCTCTAGCCTAAATTCAATTTTAAATGAATTTCTTAGCAAAATAAATGGAGTAATAGACCTTGTCAATTCCCTTTTAGAGAAGGGGGGTTCTTTTCAAGGAAATTCTACTATTACTCAAATTAAAGTTCAGTTTTTTAACCTTCTCCAACCTTTGATTAAATTAGGAATTTTAGACATTTCTGAAAAGGGAAAGTATTTCTTAAATACTGAAAATCTTAATTTGCTTTTAAAATCTAATTTAGCAAACTTTCAAAATACGGTACTTAAAGTAAGAGATAATTTTTCTAAAACTCTAGATGGGTTAATTAAAACTTTGGAAGTTTATAAAAATACTCAGGATTCTAGGGTTAAATTTATAAACGAAAAAATAGATGCTTTAGGCGAATCTTTAATTAAAGAAGAAAAAAAACTTAGACTTAAATTTTCTCAAATAGAAGCTCTTATGTATGAAAACGAACAGTTAAGAACAAAATTAGAAAGTTTTGTGGTTTCTTTTTCAGAAAGTAGCAAAAAATGAGCCCTTAAGGAGGAAGGAGAATGTATAAGTTTGCAGAAAGTTACCTTCAAACTCAAATAAATAATGCTTCTCCTGTAGACTTAATTCTAATGCTTTACAACAAGGCAATAGGATGTTTGAAACTTTCCAAAAAATCTATTGAAGAAGGGTTAGAACATTATGAAAATTTAAAAAGAAAGGTAGAAAATTTAGATAAAACTTTAGAAATTCTTTTTTACTTAAAAAACTGTTTAAATTTTGAAAAAGGAGGAGAAATTGCAAGAAATTTACATGAAATCTATTCTATTCTTATTAATGAACTTTTTAAGGTCAAAATAAATAATGATATAGAGATTTTAAAAAAAAGTATAGAAACTCTTGAAATTTTAAAGAAAGGTTGGGAAAATATAAAAAATGGAGTTTCTTAAGCTTGAATTTAAAGAAAAAACTTTGGGAAATTGAAATAGCTTTAAAAGAAGAAAATTTCGTTAAAGCTCTTTTTCTTTATGAGGAAATAAAAAAAGATTGGTCAGACTATGAAAAATTTTTAAGAAACCATCAAAATTTAAAAGAAATCTTTAAACTTATAAACTATATAGACGAGATGCTAAAAGAAAAACTTGAAAATTTAAAACTTCAAGAGAAACTTTTAAAGGTTAGAAAAAAATATACGAAATACTAATTTCTTCGGTCTATAAAGAAATTACTTCCAGGCATTTTTTTAACATAATTTTTAACTTCAGCAATTCTTATATTAATCTCTCCAATATGCTCAAATTTCCCTTTGTAAACTGGAACTATTGCAATAGAAAGAGTTGGGAAAGGAAAATTTTTAAGGTTTCCTTGTCGATCTTTACATACAAAATATCCTCTTCCCCAATCCTCTGAGTTTATAAAATTAGGAAGAGTTAAGTGAAATCTTTTAATAATTTCTCTGGATACTTCTTCAACTTTTTCTAAAGGAACTATAAAAACGAAATCATCCCCTCCAATATGTCCTATAAAGTATTCTCCTCTTTTTACCAATTCGTCTATGGTTCCCAGTAGAATAAAACTTAAGTTTTTAATAAGTTCGTCCCCCCTTATAAAACCGTAATAATCATTAAAAGCTTTAAAATTGTCTAGATCTACATAAGCTATTGCCAGAGGTTTTACAGAATCCATAGCCAGTTTTATAGCATTTTGAATTGAGGTATTTCCAGGAAGACCTGTCAATGGATTGTTATCAGAAATTCTTTTTATTCTAGCAAATGCATACCAAACTCTAAGAACAAGTTCTTCCGAAGTTTGAGAAAGCGTAACAAAATCATCCACAATTTGAGTTTTATCTATTAACAGATCAATATCTATCTTGTCTATTACTAAAATTATAGGAAGTTTTACTAGATTAAATCTAACTTTTAATTCTTTTAAAAGCAGGTCCAAACTTTTAGGATCTTTAGAGTAGTAATAAATTAACATATCAGGTGGAGTAAAAAGAAGAGATTCTAGAAATAAAGAAATATTATAAAAAATTTTTATTTTGAAAAATTTCTTTAACTCTCTAATCCAAGACTTAAAAGGTTGAACATTTTTTTTAAAAAAAGCAAAAATAAGCTTTTCCTTTAACTCATTATAATTATAGTACATTAAGTGTTTCCTTCCTGAGTTCTTCAGTAAAAAATTTAAGTTCGTATAGTTTAGCTTCCAGATCTAGGAAAAGGTCTTTAAAGTTTTGCGTAGAGATTTTTAAAATATTTAAGGCCTTTGAATTTAAGGGAGGGATACTTTGATAAAAAGTTTCTCCATAACCTCTTGCATGAATTAAAACATCTGCAATATGAACTACTGCAGCTTCTTTTTTAAATTCTTTAGCTTTTTCTAATTCATGATGAGCCAAAACAGTTTCTACAAGTCTTTCAGGAAGATTCCACTGTTTCAGCAAAAATGCTCCTATTTCAGCATGATCAAGTCCCAAAATTTCTTCTTCAGCTTTTAAAGGACTTATTCCTTTTTCAATTAAATTTTTTATTTTATTATATTCTTCTTTAAAACTTACTTTTTGAATGACTCTTCCAAGGTCGTGTAAAAGGCCAGCTGTGGCAACTTCCTGAGGTTCTTTAAGAAAAACCTTTTCAGCTAAAATTTTAGAACAAGCCGCCACTCCAATAGAATGTTCCCATAGTCCTATATCTTCTCTGTGAATAATCTCAAAAATTGAAGAAGTCATGATCAAAATTTTAATTACATTTATCCCTAAAAGAAAAATAGCATTTTGAACTGTACTTATTTTTCTAGGAAAACCATAAAATGCCGAGTTAGCTATTCTTAAAAGCTTACTAGTTATTACCTGGTCTTTTTCAATAACTTCAGCAATTTGACTTAAAGAAACATTTTCGTTTTCTATCATCTGATTTAACTTCTGCACAATTGGAGGTAAAGTAGGAAGTCCTTCCAGTTTTCTTAATTTTTTCCTAACTTCTTTTCTTTTTTCTAAATCCATTTAGTGTTCTACGTTTAATTTTTAGCTAAAAACTAAACTTAACAAAGTTTTTATTTCCGAAATCGTATAGTCTATTTCAACAAAAAGTTCTTTAATTTTTTCTGAATCAAGGGCAAGGATCTGAAAAAGGCTAGGATTTATTTCTAACTTTTTAAAAAGAATGCTATCTCCTAAACCCCTTGCCCACACCAAAAGATCTCCTAAGTATAATAGAGCACTTTCTCTTATAAATTTTCGGGCTTTATTAATTTCATGATGAGCTAAAACAGTTTCAACTATTTTTGGAGGAAAATTCCAGTTTCCCATAAGATAAGCTCCAAGCTCACAGTGATTAAATTTCAAAATTTCATTTTCGGCTTCTATCAAGCTTTTACCTTGCTTAATTTTTTCTACAATTTCTTTAAACTCTTTAGGAAAATTTAACTTTTCTATAACTAGCCCTATATCGTGAATTAATCCTAAAGTATAAAAAGTATCCCAATCTTCAAAGCCTAGTTTTTTGGACAAAATCTTACAAACTAATCCCACACTTACACAATGTTCCCAAAGTAAAAAGTATTCCTGAGAAGAAATTTCTAAAAAATTGTTAATTATTAGAAGCATTTTTACTATATTTACTCCTAGAAAATTAAGAGCAGTTTTCACGCTCGTTATTCTTTGGGGAAAACCGTAAAAAGGGGAGTTAGCTAACTTTAAAAGTTTAGTAGTTAAGGCTGGGTCTTTTTCTATTAGTTTAGCTATTTCAGATATTCCGCACTTTTCATCTGCAATAAGACTATCAATTTTTTGCAAAATTTCCATAACTATAGGAAGTTTTTCAAGACACTTGATTTTTTTAAATTTTTTCATTTTAAAATTTTTGATATTTTTCTTTTATAAATTCTTCTAGAATTTTTTTAATTTCTAAAAGATGGGGATCCTTTACCCCTTCAAATCTTTGGTTAAGAGCTTCTAGTTCCTCTTCTAAGGTTTTTTCCCACGGAAGTTTAACAGGGTGTCCTTCCACAGTTACAAAACTAACACCTAATTCGTAAAAACGCTTAATATGTTCTTCTGTAAGTTCTATTCCTTTTCCACAAAGCACTCTTCCGTTAGCGTCAACCACCTCCTCAAAAGTTTTCATTCCAGGTTTTATATAAGAAATAGGAAGTCTTTGCATAAACTTTCCCTCCCTTAAATTACTTTATTTAGGTTATACTCTATTATTCCCTCCACTCCAAGTTCTAAAAGAAGTGGTACAAGTTCTCTTACTTCTTTTTCGGAAACTACTACTTCTAGAGCATACCAGCCTTTCTGATAAAGTTGAGAAATGGTAGGAGCAGTTATACTAGGAAGGATTTTTACCACTTGTTCTAAACTTTTTTCAGGAACATTCATCTTTAAACCTACTTTTTTATGAGCATTTAAAGTACCTTTGAGAAGGGTAGCAATTTGAGTAATTTTTCTTCTTTTCCAAGGATCTCCCCAAGCCTTTTCATTAGCAATAAGCTGAGGATAAGTGGTTAAAAGTTCGTAAATGATTTTCAATCCATGTGCTCTAATAGTAGTTCCTGTCTCCGTTATTTCGACTATAGCATCACAAAGTCCCTGAACTACTTTTGCTTCAGTTGCTCCCCAAGAATAACTTACTTCTACCGGGATATTTCTTTCTAAAAAAAATTTTTTTGTATAGTTTACAAGTTCTGTACTTATTTTCTTATTTCTTAAGTCTTCCAAATTTTCTATTTTAGAATCTTCCTTTACAGCTACTACCCATTTAGCTGGTCTCTTACTAGTCTTAGAATAAATAAGGTCTGCTATCACAACTACTTTTGAGTCATTTTCTAAAATCCAGTCTTTACCAGTAATACCAGCGTCTAAAATACCTTTTTCTATATATTTGCTCATTTCCTGAGGTCTACAAATAACTAAGTTAAGTTCAGGGTCATCTACCTGAGGAAAGTAACTTCTATGATGAACTTCTATACTCCAACCAGCTTTTTCAAAGAGTTCAATAGTAGCTCTTTCAAGGCTCCCTTTAGGAATTCCAAACTTAAGCACCTTTTCCATATAAGTCCTCCGGTTTAAAAAGCCTTTTTTCTACTATTCTTAGCTTACCGTTTTCAAAAATTCTATAAAAACAGGTAAAATAGCCTTCGTGACACACTGGTCCCTGAGGTTCTACCTTTATAAGTAAAGTATCTTCATCACAATCTACCAAAATTTCTTTTACCTTCAAAAAATGTCCCGAAGTTTCACCTTTTAACCAAAGTTTTTTTTTCGTACGACTGTAAAAATGAACCAAGCCAGTTTTTAAAGTCTTTTCCCAAGCACTTTCATTCATAAAACCTAACATTAAAACTTTACCCGTATTATAATCTTGAATAATAACAGGAAGG
Organism: Thermodesulfobacteriota bacterium; assembly: GCA_030578315.1. GTDB lineage: Bacteria > Desulfobacterota > Thermodesulfobacteria > Thermodesulfobacteriales > Thermodesulfobacteriaceae > Thermodesulfobacterium. The sequence continues at coordinate 7,957 of JAUQQL010000002.1, forward strand.
AGTCCATTTCCTTTCTGAAAGTTAAGTTTCATAAATTTAACTTCCTTATCCACATTTTTAAAACTCTTTCAGGGTCTTTACATTTAACCAAATAAGTACCAACAAGAACTCCTTTAAAACCTCTCTTTTTAATTTCTATTAGCTCCTCAACAGAATTGTATCCACTTTCTGCAATAACTGGAATTTCAGTAGGAATAAGAGGAAAAATTTTAAGACTTTGTGAAGTTTCTACTTTTAAAGTAAATAAATTACGATTATTAATGCCTATAACCTCAGCTCCTGAAGATAAAGCTTTATCTAGGTCTTCTTCCGAATGCACCTCAACTAAAGTAGAAATACCAACTTTTTTAGCATGATTTATAAGTTCTTTTAAGTGTTCTTTTTTTAAAATACTACTTATTAAAAGTACTATGTCTGCCCCAAAAGCCTTAGCTTCTTCTATTTGGATTGGATCCAAAACAAAATCTTTATACAAGAGAGGAAGTTCTGTTTGGGTTCTTATACAGGCTAAATACTCTAGAGAGCCCATAAAAAAATTTTCTTCTGTAATAACCGAAATAGCCTTAGCTCCACCTCTTTCATATGCTTTAGCTAAAAGTAAAGGATTAAAATTAGAATTTAATTCTCCTTTAAGAGGACTTGCTCTTTTAACTTCAGCTATAATAATAAAACCATTTTGATTAAGATACTCTTTAAAATTAAAACTCGGACGATTCCAAAAAGGTTTGTAAAAAAGTCCTTTTTGTTTTCTTTTTAAAATATTGTAATATTTCTCAACTAAAATTTTGTTTAAAATTGAATTTAACTCTTTATCAAACATATTTCATATTTTATAGTATAGAAAAATTTTTAAAAGATGGTATTATTTAAAAAACTTGAGGACTTATTTCTTTAAGGAGGTTTTCCTTTTATGAAAAGAACTTATCAACCTAGCAGAATCAAAAGAAAAAGAAGACATGGATTTAGAGCAAGAATGAAAACTCGTTCGGGAAGAAAAATCTTAAAAAACAGAAGGCGTAAGGGGCGCTGGCGTTTAAGTGCTTAAATTTTTATAATGAAAAATGAAAGTCTTCCAAGAAAAGAAAGACTTACTAAAAACAAAGACTTTGAAAGTGTACTATATGAAGGACAAAAAATTTGGATAAAAGACTTACTTTTAATTATTTACAAACCTAATACCTTAAATTATAGTAGAATAGGTATAATAGTTTCTAGAAAAATTAAAAAAGCTGTTCAAAGAAATAAAATTAAAAGATGGATTAGAGAATTTTATAGAAAAAATAAGAATTTATTTCCTGAAAGTTGTGATATAGTGTTTATACCTCATCCTTGTGTAGTAAATTTAGCTAATTATAAAGAATTTAGTTTAAAATTAAGAGAATTTCTTTCTTCTTGGAAAGAGAAAGTTTTTCCATGTTGAAAGTTTGTATAATTAAAGTCATTTTTATATACCAAAAAATAATTTCTCCAATTCTTAATGTTTTTATGAATCTACACTGTAAGTTTTATCCTTCTTGCAGTGAATATACTTTATTAGCTATAGAAAGGTTTGGTGTTTTAAAAGGTTTATATCTAGGAATAAGAAGAATCCTAAAATGCCATCCTTTCTCTTTAGGTGGTTTTGACCCTGTTCCTGAACGAGAAGATATAAAATAAGGAGAAAGTTGTATGGATACAAGAACTATGTGGGCCATTATTCTTTCGGTAGCGGTAATTATAGTTTTTCATTATCTTTATACAGAGTATTTTTTTAGTTCACACCTTCAAAATGCTAGTCAAAATGTTACAAACCTTTCTGAAACCAAAGGATTTGAAGAAAAAAAAGCCATTTCAGAAACTACCTTTATAAAAAAAGATAAAGAAGACCAAATTTTTAAAAGCTGGGTTTTAGAAAACGATAAATATAAAGTAGAACTTGTTTCTGTTGGAGCAAGATTCAAAAGTTTTCAGCTTAAAAATTATGTAAAAGATAAAAAAGAAAAGAATCCTATAGAACTTGTCTCTACCTCTTCTGAAAGTTTACCTCTAGAGATTTATTTAGCTAAAAATCCTTCCCTTGCTATTTTAAACTTTTCAGGTCCTCAAGAAAGTAACTTTATTTTAAAAGAAGAAACCAAAACTCTTACTTTTAGTTCAGAAACTCCAGAAATTAGAATTGATAAAGCTTATACTTTTAAAAAAGATTCTTATTTTATAGACCTTTCTTTAAAAATTTATAACTTAAGTTCCCAAACTTTAGAAGACCACCTTCTTATAAGAGGTGTTTTTGCTCCTTTTTCTGAGGGAAGCAAGTATGTATTTAAAGGACCTTTTTATTACACCGACCATCTTAACGAAGTTGAAATAAAAGATGGTTTAAAAGAGTATATAGGTCCCTTAAAGTATTTAGGATATCAAGACGTCTACTTCACCTTAACACTTATTCCTGAAAAAGTAGAAACTGGAATTGAAAATGCTACATACCGAGCTACTTTTAGAAAGATAAAAGAGGATATTCAAGAGTTTATTTTGTGGATTCCTGTTAAAATTGAACCTCAACAAAGTAAAGAGTTTACTTTTAAAATCTATGCGGGTCCTAAAAAAACAGAAGAAATGGAAAAAGAATATCCTCTTTTGAGCAAAGCTTTATACTTTGGTTTTTTTGATATCGTAGCCAAACCTCTTCTCTGGACTTTAAAAGTTTTTAATAAGTACACTAACAACTATGGCTGGTCCATTATTATTATAACTATTCTTTTAAGGTTCCTTTTTTTCCCACTTAATCACTTAAGCTATCGGAGTATGAAAAAATTACAAGAAATTCAGCCTATTGTCCAGAAACTCAAAGAAAAATATAAAAATGACCCACAAACTCTAAATAAGGAACTTATGAATGTTTACAAAACTTATAAAGTAAATCCCTTTTCAGGTTGTCTTCCTATAATTATTCAAATTCCAGTGTTTTTTGCTTTCTACAAAGTACTTCTTATGGCTATAGAACTTAGACATGCGCCTTTTATCCTTTGGATTAATGACCTGAGTGCTCCAGAAAGACTTTACTTAGGCAATTTAGTTATCCCCTATCTTGGAGGAATACCTGTTTTAACTATTTTTATGGGACTTTCTATGTTCATTCAACAAAAACTTACGCCTACAACTTTAGACCCTATCCAAAATAAAATTCTTCTTCTTATGCCTCTATTTTTAACAGTTCTTTTTATAAATTTTCCTTCAGGACTTGTTTTATACTGGTTTGCTAACAATATTTTATCTATTATTCAACAACTAATTACTCTTAAACTTTCTAAAAAATAATTTTGAGAGGTGAGGGTTATGATGGAAAAGGAATTAGAAGGAAAAAGCTTAGACCAAGTGGTAGAAATGGCTTGTCAAGAATTTGGTTGTCTCCCAGAAGACTTAGAACTTGAAATCTTAGAGTTTAGTTCTTCTGGAGGTCTTTTAGGTATAACTACTAAAAAAGTGAAAGCTAAAGTAAGGGTAAAACCTGATAAGTTACTTACCGAAAGAGCCAATAAAGCACTAAGCTTTCTTAAAGAACTCTTTTATTATGCAGAGTTTAAAATTGAAACTAAAACTAATCTTTTAAAAGATCAACTTCAAATTGAAATTCTTCTTTCTGGAGAAGATGTGAAGTTTCTTATTCAAAACGGAGCAGAACCTCTTTCAGCTTTAGAATTTTTAACTAATAAAGTAGTAGCTAAAGCCCTGGGAGTTGGACCTAAAATAATTCTTAAGCCCGAAGGAATAAATATAGAAAAAGAAAAAAAATTAGTTAATGCAGTAAAAAGAGCTATAGAAAAGGTTAAAAGTACTAAAGAACCTCAAATAATAAAGATAGGAAACCAAAGAGAACAAAGATTGGTTATAAACCTGCTCAAAGATGAAGAAAAAATAGGATACGTAATAGAAGGAGAAGGAAGATCAAAGAAGGTTATTCTGAGTTTTCAGGAATAATGGAATTTTATTTTAAAGACACTATTGCAGCCATTGCTACCCCTCTTGGGAGGGGGGCAATTGGTGTAATTAAGATAAGTGGGAATCAGGCTTTAGAAATTTTAAAGGTTCTTTTTAAACCTATAAAACCTGTTTCAGAATTTAAACCTCGGTATCTTTATTATGGACATATTGTAGACCCAAAGACCAAAAAAATAGTAGATGAGGTTTTAGCAGTCTATATGCCCAAACCTCGTTCTTATACTAGAGAAGATGTAGTAGAAATTTATGCTCACAGTGGTTACTTAGTGTTAAGGAAAATTTTAGAATTAGTTCTTTTAGCAGGAGCACGCTTAGCTGAACCAGGAGAATTTACTCTCAGAGCTTTTCTAAATGGAAGAATAGACCTTTCTCAAGCAGAAGCCATAGAAGAAATTATTTCTGCACGAAGTGAAACAGCCTTAGATTTGGCTTTAAACAACCTATTTGGAAGACTTTCTGAAAAGGTTCAACACTTAAAAAACCAACTTTTAGAAGTTTTAGCTCAAGTTGAGTCGGCTATAGACTTTCCAGAAGAAGACATAGAAATTATGGATCCTCCAGAACTTATTAAGAAAATAGAAAAAGGGATTTTATCTACTATAGAAACATTAATCTCAAACTATCGACAGGGAAAAATTTATAAAGAAGGTATAAATCTAGTTATTGCAGGAAAACCTAATGTAGGAAAATCTTCTTTAATGAATGCCCTTTTAAGAGAAGAACGAGCTATTGTTACACCTATTCCAGGAACTACAAGAGATTTTTTAGAAGAACCTACCCTTATAAACGGGATTCCTGTAAAACTCATTGATACTGCAGGCCTTAGAGAAACTAAAGATCCAGTTGAAAAAATAGGAGTTGAAAAGGCTAAAGAAAAACTTAGAGAAGCAAATCTAGTACTTTTTCTTGTAGATGTAAGTGTTGAACCTTCTTCTGAAGACTTTAAAATTTATCAAGAAGTTAAAAAATACCCACATCTAATAGTTTTAAACAAAATTGATATAGAACCAAACTATCTAAATATTTGGAAAGATCTTTTTTTAAAAGAAGGAGAAGAATTTATTGAAATATCAGCTTTAAAAGGAACTAATCTTGAAGAACTTGGTCAAAAAATAGTAAAAAAAATTTTAGAAGACGAAAAAGAAGTCCCGGAAATAGTTCCTAATCTTAGACAAAAAGTTGCTTTAGAAAAAGCTAAAGAATTTTTAGAAAATGCTTTAGAAGAGCTTAAGGGAAAAAATCCCTTACCTGAACTTGTGGCTGTAGAACTTAGAGGAGCACTTTCAAGTCTTTCAGAAATTATAGGAGAAATAACTACTGAAGAACTACTAACCCAAATTTTCTCCACCTTTTGCATAGGAAAATAACAACTCAAAATTCTATTGCAATTTTTTAAAATTAAATTACCCTTTTTCAAAAGATAACCTGAAAATGGGACAAAATCATCTTTTACAAGAAAAAGTTTTAATTTTAAATAAATATTATCAGGCTGTTCAAATAACTACTGTTCAAAAAGCTATATGTCATTTAGTAAAAGGAACAGCTAAAGTAATAACTCCGGACTGGACCACTCATTCTTTAGAAGAGTGGATTAAAATCAGCCAGTTTTACCAAAATGGCAAAGCAAAGTTAATTAGAAGTCCTTCTGTAGCTATTCTTATTCCTGAAGCTATTTACCTTCCCTATTATGAAAGTTTACCTAAAACCGAAGTAATTTTTTCTCGTCAAAACTTGTTTTTAAGAGATAAATATACTTGTCAGTATTGCGGAAAGTCTTTAAGAAATCCTAAAGACAGAACCATAGACCATATAATTCCCAGAAGCCGAGGAGGTAAAACAGTTTGGACTAATGTAGTATTGTGTTGTAAAAAATGTAATCTAAAAAAAGGAAATAGAACTCCAGAGGAAGCAGGTTTAAAACTCTTGAAACCTCCCAAACCTCCTAAATGGCAAGCACTTGTCCTAGAAGAATTTCCCAAACACAAAAAAGAAAGCTGGAAGGTATTTTTAAATTTCGCTGGAGTTCTTACAGATTAAACTTTAATTTTCAAAAATTTTTTCAATTTTTAACATAATTAGTAATTTATCTGGTAATTGATAAACTTTATCAATATACTCTTTTTTTAATCCTTCCACTTTATCAGGAGGTTGTTCGAGTTTAGAAACTGGAACTTCTAAAATATCGCCTATTTCTTCTATTACAAAAGAAACCGGTGTTTCTTCTTCAGTTTTAATAATTAAATTTAACCTAGGTTGAACTTGGGCTTTCAATTCAATTTTCTTAGTAAGGTCTATAACCGTTAAAATTTGACCACGCAAGTTCATAATTCCCAGAATATAGCTTTCAGCCAAGGGAACAGGAGTTATATCAATATCTTTATTAATTTCTACTACTTTTTCTGCAGGAATTCCAAAAAGAAAATTACCAAGATAAAAAGTTACCAAAGTTAACATTTCTTGTAAGGCAAAAACTTTTTTTTCTTCAGATTGTACTAAAAAACTTTCTTCCTTCTTAGCTATTTCCATCTATCTCCTCCTCAGTAGTTTTAATAAAATACTCTACTGCTTTAGCTATCATATCTTTACTTTTTTTAGGTATGTCTGAAGGTACAGTAATTCTAAAATCTATATAAAAATCTCCCCTTTTACCATTAGGTAAAAAAGGCCCCCTACCTTTAAGAATTATAGGAGGTTCTTGAAGAAAATACTTGGAACATATCTTTTCTTCTCCCTCTAAAGTAAGTATAGTTATCTCTTTTTTTAAAATCACTTCCCAGAAGGGAATTTTGCATCTATAAATTATAAAATCCTCTTTCAATTCAAAAAAAGGGTGGGGAGCAATTACAACCTCAAAGTACAAATCATAAAAGGAATCTACCAAATCTTTACTTAAAAATAAAATTTTTCCTTCTCTTAAACCTAAAGGAATTTCTATAAAAACTTCTTTTTCTTCTTTTACTTTACCCTTCCCCAAACAAACACTGCAAACCTCTACAAATAAAAATCCTAAGCCCCTACAGTAAGGACACTTTAAAAAAGTTTCCCCCTCTTTTCGTCTATCATAAATTCTAACATACTTTTCTCCCTTACAAAAACCACAAGTTTCTTTCTTTCCTTCTCTATTTTTACCCGTACCTTTGCATGTTTCACAGACTTTTTCTTCTATCGGAACTTTTACCTTTTTAAATCCTCCTAAAGCTATCTCTTCTACCGTAAACTCTAGCACAGAAAAAAGATATCTACCTTTAGATGGACAGGTGTCCATTATCTCTACTACTTTAACCTGAGAAGAATCCTTTAAACTCTTATATATTTTTTCATACCAGTTAATAAACTCTAAAAACTCTTCTTTATTTCCTCCTTTATCAGGATGTAATAATTTAACTTTTTTTCTATAGTAATGTTTCAATTTTTGAAGAGAAGAAAAATTATTTAAGTCTTCCATTTGCTTTAACTCGCTTTTTTCTGTATTTTTTCAAAGTGAAGTAAATTTTCTATTACTTCAAGAACTCTTTCGCGAGCTAACTTTATCTCGTAGGCGTCAGCTCCTGCCTCCATTACTTTTCTTCTTATATCCTCTCCTGTCAAAGAAGTCAAAACTATTATAGGAAGACTTTTAAAATTAGGATTCTCTCTCAATGTTTTTACTAGTTCAATTCCGTCCATTTCGGGCATATCAATATCAGTTATAAGTAAATCAATTTTTAAATCGGAACTTAGTTTTTCTAAAGCTTTTTTACCATTTTCAGCTGCCTCCACCTCATATCCTGCAGATTTCAAATAGTTTGAAATCAAATTTCTAAAAAATGGAGAATCCTCAGCAAGTAAAATTCTGTAAGCCATTTCTTCCTCTATCTTTCTTTTTACTATAAACCACTCTGGGTCATACATTTCTATTATTTTATAAATATCAATAAAAAGCACTGTTTGATTGTTAATAATTCTATGTCCTAAAATTCCGGGAGCGTTATAAAGGCCTTCCTCTACTTCTAAAGAGGTTTCTAAAGTATCTATAATTTGAGAACACAAAATAGCACATGTTTTATTTCTTTCAGTAAAAAATAAAACATGATATTCTTCTAAAGAAGGATTTTCCTGAATAGGTAAGTAATTTTCTAAACGTACTATAGGAATTACTTTTTCTTGATAAATAATAACTTCTTTTCCTCCTACCATCTTTATATCTTTGGCTTTCACTTTATCTAATCTGGAAACTAAAGCTAACGGTAAACCTAGGATATCTTCTCCTACTTTAAAAAGAATAACAAACTGAGTTTCTTCGGAAGAAGTTTTTCTAACTACTACTGTTTCGTAAGTTCTTTCAAATTCTTCTATTCTAAATCCTGTATAGGCAGAAAGACCCACTACATCAAGAATGAGAGCAAGTTTCCCATCTCCCATAATGGTTGCCCCACTGTAAATGGGGATATTTTTAAACCATTTTCCTAAAGGTTTAACCACTATTTCTTCTGAAGCAAAAATCTGGTCTACTAGTAAACCTATAAACTTTTCGCCAGTAGTTAAAATAACTAAATTTTTTTCTTCTAAATTTCCGTTAATTTTCAAAACCCTAGATAACCTTAAAACAGGGATTATTTCACCTCTCAGTCTATAAAATTCCGTATCACCTAATTTTAAGATATCTTTTGCAGGATCTATTCTTACTAGTTCCCTTAAACTTACTTGAGGAATAGCATAACGCCCTTCTCCAGAAGTAACTATTAAAGCTGGAATTATAGCTAAAGTTAAAGGAATTTTTATTCTTATAGTAGTTCCTTTTCCTAAAATAGTATTTATGTCTATAGAACCTCCTAACTTTTCTATATTGGTTTTCACCACATCCATTCCTACTCCACGACCAGAAAGTTGGGTAACATTTTCAGCTGTAGAAAATCCCGGTTTGAAGATAAGAGAAAGAAGTTCTTTTTCCGAAGCCATTTGAGCTTCTTCAAAGCTCATAAATCCTTTTTCTACAGCTTTTTTTCTAATTTTTTCTATATCTATACCTCTTCCATCGTCTTCCACCTCCACTATTACCTGTCCTCCTTCGTGAAAAGCTCTTAAAACAAGATTTCCCTCAGGTGGTTTTCCAAGTTGAACCCTTTCATCTGAAGGTTCTATACCATGATCTATAGCATTTCTCACCAGATGAGTTAAAGGATCCTTAATAGCCTCAATAATAGATCTATCAAGTTCTGTCTCGGTCCCTTCCAAATGAAGGTTTACTTTCTTATTTAAAGACCGGGAAAGGTCTCTTACAATTCTTGGAAATTTATTAAAAACTACACCGATAGGTTGCATTCTTGTTTTCATAATAGTTTCTTGAAGTTCTGTAGTAACTAAGGAAAGGTTCTGAACACTTCTTGCCAATTCAGGGTCTCCTAATCTAGAAGCCAACTGAACTACTCTGTTTCTTGCTAAAACCAACTCTCCTGCTAAATTCATAAGAGTATCTAAAAGCTTAACATCTACTTTTATGTGAGTTTCTGTAAGTACTACCTGAGGAGTAACCGGTTCTTCTTTGACAGGTTTTTCCCTTCTAAGGTCTTCATCAGAAATAGATTGAGATTTAACTTGAGGTTCAAAAACTTCTTCTTTTTTAACTTCCATATCTTCCTTTTTAACCTCTAAAACCTCTTTAGGAACCTCCTCCTGAGGAATTTCTCTCTTCCCTAAACGCTTTTTAAGCTTTTCGTTAAAATTAGAAAGTTCTACCACAAAATCTAAAAGTCTATCCTCTAAAGGTTCGGTTTTATTCTTTTCTATATAATCAACCACATACTTTACATTATCCACAGCCCTAAGAAGTATATCTACAATCTCAGGTTCTGGTTCAATTAACTTATCTCTAAGTTTAGATAAAATATCTTCAGAAAAGTGAGCTATAGCTTCTAAAGTTTTAAATCCAAAAAATCCAGCTGCACCTTTTAAAGAATGCATAGTTCTAAAAAGACTTTTTATTATTTCTAAATTTTCTTTATCTTTTTCAAGTTCAACAAATTCTTCTTCAAGTCTAGCAATTCCTTCTTTAGCTTCTACTAAAAAGTCTTGTAAAATGTCCTCTTCCATACTAAGTTACCTCCCCTTATTCTTTTTTGTAAAAAACTATAGCTTTTCCTATATGTCTTCTTTCCATATCTGGAAACTCTAAAGGAGCAAGTTCAGTACCTCCCAATATCAAATACCCACCAGATTTAAGACATTTCCATATGTCTTTCCAAACCTTTTTTTTAGTAGAATTTGCAAAATAAATTAAAACATATCTACACAAAATAATATCAAATTTTTCGTGTACTTTTCGGTCTACTTCAAGCAAGTTTAAAAAATCAAATTTTACCATTTTTTTTATTCTTTCATCTATTTCCCACACCGAACCTTTTTGCTTAAAATATTTCAATAAAAAATAAACTGGAAGGCCACGGTTTACTTCTATCTGATTATAAATTCCCTCTTTAGCTTTTTTTAAACTGCTAAGTGAAATATCGGTAGCCCAGATTTTTATCTCATAACTGCTTAAGTAATAACTAAAATACTCTAAAAGAAGCATAGCTACACTATAAGGTTCTTGACCAGTAGAAGAAGCCGCAGACCATATAGAAATTTTTTTATCAGTTCTTTTTTGAAAAAGCTCAGGTAAAATTTTATTCTTAAGAGCTTCAAAAGGGTGAGTATCTCTAAAAAAGTAGGTCTCATTTATGGTTAAAGCATCAATAATACTATTCAAAAGCGCAGGAGAAAGTTGATTTTTAACTTTTAAGTAAAGTTCATTTAAATTTTTATATCCAAGGGTTTGACCTAATTCTAAAAGTTTACTTTCTACTAAATATTCTTTGCTAGGTCCATAAGCTATACCACTTGCTTTTTCGATCAAAGTAGTAAAAAAATCAAAAATTTCTTTATCCATCTCTTTTTTCCTTAAAAATTTCGATTAATCTTTGAGGAATTTCGGAAATATTAAGCACTTCATCTGCCAACCCAGCCTCTATAATCACCCTAGGCATACCAAAAACCACTGAACTTTGTGCATCTTGTGCTAAAATCACTCCTCCTTTTTCTTTAATTTTTTTAGCTCCCTCTTTCCCATCGTAACCCATTCCCGTTAAAATTAAAGCTAAAACATATCCATTATATATCTCTGCTAAGGACTCAAAAAGTTCGTCAACAGCTGGCCTACAGTGGTTTCGTAAAGGTCCCTGATGTAAAAAAATTCTAACTCTAGTGCCTTCTTTTTTTACTTCCATATGATAGTCTCCTGGAGCTATGTAAACAACTCCATCTTTTACCAATTCACCCTGTTCTGCTTCTTTTACTTCTAAAGGCGAAATAGAATTTAATCTTTCTGCCAAGTATCTAGTAAAAATAGGAGGCATGTGTTGAACAACAAGTATAGGCACAGGAAAACCTTTAGGAAGCTTCGAAAAAATCTCCATCAAAGTCTGAGGACCTCCAGTTGAAACTCCAACACCACAAACTTTAAAACTTCCTTTTTTAACTTCTAGAAAAGAATCTCTAGGTTTTAAAATTGGTTTAATTTCTTTTAAAGGAACAATGCTTTTTATTTTGGGAAGTAAGTCTAACTCTATTTTTTTAATACTTTCTAAAAATGAGCGAGTAGATGGTTTGGGAACAAAGTCATAAGCTCCTAAAGATAAAGCCTCAATGGTAGCTTTAGCTCCTTCTTGAGTTAAAGAAGAAAACATAATTACTTTAGAACGAGGTACTTTTTGCCTTAAAATTTTTAAAGCCGAAAGTCCATCCATTACAGGCATTTCAATGTCTAAAGTTACCACATCAGGTAAAAGTTCTTCAGCCTTCTCTATAGCTTCCTTTCCATCCTTAGCCATTCCTACAACTTCTATTTCAGGGTCCTTAGCTAAAATTTCACTAATTACTTTTCTAATCACAGATGAATCGTCAACTACTAAAACCTTTATTTTTTTCACAATTCAAGCCCCTCTAATAGATATTGAATTTTGACTTTTAGCATTTCTTTATCAAAAGGTTTCATAAGATATTCGTTAGCTCCATTCATAATAGCTTCTAGAATATTTTTCTGCTGATTTTCAGTAGTAACCATCATAATTTTCACTTCATCCCATTTTGGATTCTCTCTTACTTTTTTCAAAAATTCAAGTCCATTCATAACTGGCATATACCAATCAAGTAAAATTAACTTTATATCTGGATTTTCCTCTAGCACCTTAAGAGCTTCTTCTCCGTGTTCTGCCTCTAGAACTATGAAATTCATTTCTTCTAAGTACTTTCTTTCTATTTCTCTTATTGCTTTTGAATCGTCTACTACTAAAACTTTTATCATTTTACCAGTCCCTTGGTTTAGCTAAAATTTCTCTAATTTTTAAATTAAAAAACATGTTAGAAGGGACAGCCTTAAGAATAACTACCGTGTCTGCTCCTCTTGCTGTCCCTGCTATGGCTATCACATCCTCTGGAGGAATAAGACCAGCATCACAAGCCATGAGAGTAATCTCCACACATACCTTTATTCCCTGCCCAAATAATCTCAAAACTGAAGCTATGAGAATTTCTTCTGAATAACCAAATTGAGATCTTATTGCAGTTCCTATATTTCTAAAAACTAAACTTCCTGTATAAACCTTCACTCCTGAAGCCTCAAGTTCTTTTCTTACCTCTGGTGTCATTTCTATATATCCAGGCTCCTTAAATCCATAGTTGTGAGTAACCACTACTAAATTAACTTCTAAACCTCTAAATACTTTCACAGCTTTTAAAGCAGTGTCTCCATAAGTTGAAGCTATTACTACATGTTTTATTCCCCTTTCCAAAACAGCTTCTTTAGCAATTTCTAAACATCTTTCTGTATTTTCTGGCCCAGGTTTTAAAAAGTAAACTCCCATCTTCTATCCCTCCTTTTCTAATAAGTAACCAGGACTAAGTTTTTTTTCCTTCAAAGTTATTTGAGCTAAAATATTATTTGTAAAAAGCATCTGCTGAAGCTCTTTAAATTCCCTTTTGGCATGTTCTAAAGTTTGAAAATTAGAAAAATAAAGCTCAATATAAACTTTATTTCCTAAATAACTAAAAATCCCTTCTACCAAACCCATATACTCTAAAAATAGTTTAAAAGAAAAAATTTTAACTTTATCCTTAACCTTTTCAGGTATTTCCAGTTCTAAATATCCCCAAGATTTTTCATCTGAAAAAAGAAAAGGCAAAATAATTTTGTCTTCTTGATAAAGAATCTTTAAGGTTTTAATATCTTTGCTTAAAAGTAACTCTTTTTCCTCTCTTTCTATTTCTCTGTTTTCCTTTTTTGTAGTATAACCAATTAACTCCCTTAAAAAAGAAACAACTAGATTTGTTTCTTTAACTTCTGCCTCAGATACTGGAACTTTGGTTTTATATGGAATTACTAAATATAAAAAATTAAATTCTGAAGAAACTTTGGAAGTGCGAGGGGAAATTAATTGCAAAATTATTGGACCTTCGTTTTTAATCACTCTAACTCTTATACTTTCTCCAACTTTGAAGTCTTCAGGATTTAAAGTTCCCCCTATACGAGCTTGAAATTTGTCTCCCCCTAATTCAAGACTTAGTGTTTTTCCTTCTATACCTATTATCCTTACTAACAACTCCCTACCAGGTCTACTAAAAAAAGACCACAAATTTTCTGGAAGATAAATAATGGGTGCTGGAGCTGTAATTTGCATCTTTTACCTTTCTTTCCTATTTTTTAGAAGCTAAAATAAGCTCTACTTCTGCTTCAGTTATTTTTAATCTCCGAGCAATGTCTCTAGAAGTATAACCTTGGTTAGCTAAAAGCAACACCTTTTCTCTGACCTCAGTTTTTAGCTGTGTTTCGTAAGTTTTTTTTTCTTTCTCAATTTCTCTTAATTTTTTTACCAATTCTTGAGCTCTTTCTATACTTTCTTTAATCTCTTCCCATGGAAGTTCATAAATTTTTTTAAATTTAAAGTAAAAAACTATTAAAGTTATTATAATAATTATATCTAAAATCAAAAAAATTATTAAAAAATTCCAAATTAAAACCTCACTCATTTTAAGCCTTTAAAAGAACTCCATCTAACTCCACGGCTTGTGGTAATGGAGTTATTCCTTTTTTTCTCATCTCGTAAATAAGTCTCTTTTCAAGGTCCTTTACATAAACCTCGTTTTTCCAATTTTTAGTTTCTATCTTTTCTAAAAACTTAAAAATAAAATCTCTATATAAAAGCTCATTATCTACAGCACCTTTAAACTCTGAATCTTTTTCAAAATAAAGAGTTACATCTAGTTTTAAAAAATTTTTGTTATCTACCGAAATCAAAAAGTTTTTAAGTTCAAGTTTATATGGATAGTTGATTTGTGAAGTAGAAAACTTTACTTTTTCTTTAAAATAAGACACAGCCTGATTAGTTGTTTGATTTTCTACATTAGCTTTTGATTCTAAGGTCTCTGTTTTTTCCTTAAAGGTTGAATTTTCTAAAGGTATAGTTTTTCCTGTAAAAAACTTATAATAAAAAAAAACTAGTCCTAACAAAATAAAAATTAGACAGGCTACTATTCCTGATAAAACTATAAAATTAGGAAAAATAAAACGAATAGTAGATTCTCTTTGAAAATTAACTTCTTCGGAGGTTTCTTTTTCTTCCTTTTTAAAGTCCTTTTCTAGCTCTTCAATTTCTTTTTTTATTTTTTCATCCAAAATTAACCTCCAAAAATCTTTTCTAATTTTTCTTTTAAAACCTCTGGAGTAAAAGGTTTCACTACATACTGGTTTACTCCATGTTTAATAGCTTCTAAAACATTCTCTTTTTGAGCTTCAGCAGTAATCATAATAAAAGGTATGTCTTTTAATTTTTCGTCAGCTCTTACAGCTTTAAGAAGTTCTAATCCGCTCATTTTAGGCATATTCCAGTCTGCTAAAATAAGACCCACTTTTTCTTTAGATAAAATCTCTAAAGCTGTAGTACCATCATCGGCTTCTAAGATATTTTTAAATCCCAACTGAACAAGAATATTTCGGATAATCTTTCTCATGGTAGAAAAATCGTCTACTATTAAAACTTTAATACTCGTATCTAAAGCCATTGTTCTCCCCCTTTCTTATTTACTCAACAAACTTCTTAATTTCAAAAGAGCTTGATTGTGAATTTGAGAAATTCTACTTTCAGTATAACCTAAAATTTGAGCAATTTCTTTCATAGTTAAGTCTTCATAATAGTAAAGAGCTAACACAAGTCTTTCCTTTTCAGAAAGATAGGTCAAAGCTTTTTCTAGTTGCTCTTTAAGTTCTTTAAGCGCATACAATTCATATGTACTATCCTTTTCACTGCTATCCAAAAAGTTTAATATATCTTCTTCTTTTAAATTAAGAATTTTTTGCCTAACACTTTCTAAATCAATTAAACTAATTCCTCTTATGCTTTCAAGCATTTTGTAATACTCATCTAAACTTAAATTCATTTCCTGAGCAATTTCTTCGTCTTCAGGCATTCTTCCTAGTTGAGAATAAAGTTCCTTAATTTTTTCCTCTAGCCGAGTAGCTTTTTCTTTAATACTTCTTGATATTATACTCATCTTTCTTATTTCATCAAGGATAGCTCCTTTGATTCTGTATTCCGCATAAGTTTTGAACTTTACTTTTTTAGAGGGGTCGTATCTTTTGTAAGCCTCAATAAGACCTATTATTCCTGCTGAAATTAAGTCTTCCTTACTTAAAACAGGATTATAAGGATTAAAATATTTGGAAGCCCAATAGTTTATAAGGGGTAAAAACTCTTCTATTAATTTTTCTAAAGGAGGGGTGTCTTTTAAAAATTTTTCTGTCATACTGCACAAATAAATATAACTGCTTAAATTAAACTTACACACTCATCCATTTTTCTAAAAATACTTCTAGTTGATTATCACCCTTAGGAGAAACCTTCCTCAATTTTAAAGCCACTTCTCTCAATTTTTGACTTACAGAAGCTAAAGGACAGAGTTTTAAAAAAGGTATTTGTAGTTTTATCGCTTTCCCAACACACTCATCAAAAGGTAAAGCTCCTAAGTAAGAAAGCTTAACTTCAGGTACGAACTTTCCTAAAACATAAAGTAACTGTTGATAAATCTTTTTTCCTTCTTTATCTTCTTTAACCATATTAACAAGAAGATAAAAGTCTCTAATTTTATACTTTTTAAAAGCTACTTTAATTAAAGCATAAGCATCAGCTAGGGAAGTTGGTTCAGGAGTTACAATTACTATCCGTTCTTCTGCTAGAAAATTAAAAAACAAAACATTTTCCGAAATACCAGCTGATATATCAAAAATTACAAAGTCTTGTTTTTTTAAAACTTCCTCTAGTTGAGCTTTTAACAAAAGTTTCTGAGAAAGATTTAACTGAGTTAACTCTAAGCTACCTGAACTTGCCGGTATAATTTCAAAGTTATATTCTGTTTTATATAAAATTTCTTTTAAGCTTTTTTCACCCTTTAAAACATATCTTATGTCTAAAGGCGGAGAAATTCCAAGCATTACATCTACATTTGCTAATCCAAGGTCGGCATCAAAAACAACAACTTTTTCTCCTTCTTCTGAAAGAGCTAAAGCTAAATTAACCACTAGACTCGTTTTCCCAACTCCACCTTTTCCACTTGATACCGCCAATACTCTCATCCTTTCCTCCTCTTTAGATTTCTTCAAGGCCTCTTAAAAAAAATTTTAAAAGAAAAGCATCATCAGCTCTAATAAGGTCCTCAGGAAGTCTATCTCCTGTAGATATAAAGTTTATAGGAGGAATATGTACATCTAAAAGCCACAAAATCGGATAACTTTCTATAATCTTATCAGTAAAAGTAAGTAAAATCCCCTCTACAGGAAGCTTTTTAATCTTCTCCCAGAGCTTTAATCCCCAAAGATAATGCTCTGTAGCTTTAACCACCCATTGAAATCTTAAAAAAGGCATTTTATAATAAAGTGCTTCCAGTTCTTCTATTAAAATTCTTCTACCTAGAGCAGGTATATCAACCAAAATATAATCATAATCTATGCCTGACTTCAAAATTTGGGGAAGTTCTTCTATGTCGCCAATTTTAAAATCAAACTCTAAAATTTCAGAAATTTTTTTAACCTGAAAAGTCGCTTCTACTTTATAATTATCTAAACTTATAATTAAAACTTTAGCTTTTTTCTGGGTTTTATACCAGGTAGCTACTTTAAATATATTAGAAGTTTTTCCTACTCCTGCCTCTCCAATATAAATCTGAATTTTAGAGTGAGGTACTGCCCCTTTTTTTTTGAGTTTTTTTAATATATACTCAGACCAGGTAATTTTTGCCTCTGCAAATTCTTTAGCTATAAAAGGTGGAATACCCTTTTCTATCCACTTAAGATATTCATAATAGTTCCCAGTCCTATTAAAGTTTAAAACCGTTTTTAAAAGATTCTTTATTTCTATAAGCTCTTTTATTAAATCTTCTTTCAGTTTTAAAAAACTTTCTTTTTCTTCTTTTTCGCTTTCCTTTTCTAATATTTCAACTTCTTTTTCTTCTATAGCTGCAGTAATTTCATAGTAAGTTTCATGATTTTCAAATACTTTTTCAGAGTTTAAAATAACAGCATCTTCTCCAAACTCCTCTTTTACCTTAGTTAAAGCCTCGGTTATGTTTTTACCCCTAAACTTTTTTATCCTCATTAGGTTAATCCCTTACCAACTTCACAACTTCTAAAATTTCTATTTGAATTTCTGGAGGTATTTCAACTTGAGAAATAACGGGAATATAAGACAAAGTTCTTTCTATGAGTTTTCTCAAATGTCTTCTAATTATGGGACTACAAAGAATGGCAGGCATAAGATTTTTCTGTCCAGCTCTTTCTACAGCCTGAGTTAAAACTGCAACAATTTTACTTCCGATCTTTGGGTCTATAAGCAAAAATACTCCCTGCTCAGTTTTCTGTAAAGCTTTTTTTATCAATTCTTCTATATCCTCTCCCACTAAAATTGCAAAAAGCTTATTGTCTGATAAATAGGGTTTTACTATAAACCTAGACAATCTTTGTCTCACATACTCGGTGAGAAGGTCTGAGTCTTTTATGGTAGCTCCATAATCTCCTAAGGTTTCAAATATAGTAATTAAGTCTTTCAAAGGAACTCCTTCTTTTACTAAATTTTGTAAAACCTTTTGAATAATACTTAAAGAGACATTATTTAAACACTCTTCTACAATTTTGGGATAGTATCTATTCATTGTATCAACTATTTTTTGAACTTCTTGTTTAGTAAGGATTTCCTCAGCATGACGTTTAATTACTTCAGAGAGATGGGTAACAATAACGGTTGATAGGTTAACTACTGTAAAACCTAACATCTCGGCCTCCTCTTTAGCAGTTTCAAGAATAAAATAAGCTGTCATCCCAAAAGTAGGTTCTTTAGTAGGAATTGCTTCCTCTGGTGGAGAAGTCTCAGGAGAAGAAGGAATAGCTAAAAGATAACCAGGTAAAAGTTCACCCTTAGCAACTTCTACACCTTTTATAAGAATAGAATACTCTCCAGGTTTTAAAGAGAGGTTGTCTCTTACATGAATAGGAGGAACAACTAAGCCCATTTCTAAAATTAATTGTTTTCTCAGATTTTTAATTTTGGCTAAAAGGTCTCCCCCTCTAGCTTCATCTGCTAAATAAATCAGTCCATAACCCAATTCCAAAGCTAAAAGTTCAACAGGCCTGATTTCTTCTACTTCTGGAGGAGGGGTTGGTCTCTCCTCTAGTTTTTTTTCAATTTCTATTCTTTTTTGAAAAGAATAGGAAAGATATCCCAATCCAAATAAAATAAAAGCTAAAAATAAAAAAGGCAAAAAAGGAAGTCCAGGTAAAATTCCCACAACCAAAAGTATCCCTCCAGTAAACATTAAAACTTCAGGTTTTACTGCAAATTGACGGGCAATATCTCTTCCCATTCCAGCTTCAGAGGCTGCTCTGCTTATAATAATTCCTGCAGAAGTAGAAACTATCAAAGCAGGAATCTGAGAAACTAAACCATCTCCTATAGTTAAAATAGTATAAGTTTTAGCTGAGGTAGCTAAATCTAAACCTTTCTGTAAAGTTCCTATCAAGATCCCTCCTATAATATTGATACAGGTGATAACCAAACCCGCGATAGCTTCTCCTCTAATAAATTTAGAAGCTCCATCCATAGCTCCATAAAATTCTGCCTCTTTAGCTATAAGTTCCCTTCTTTTTTTAGCCTCAGCTTCATCAATAAGTCCTGCATTGAGGTCTGCATCTATAGCCATTTGCTTTCCCGGCATAGCATCTAAAGTAAACCTAGCAGCCACCTCAGCAATTCTTCCTGCTCCTTTGGTAATTACTACAAAATTAATTAAAATTAGTATAATAAACACAATAAATCCTACTATGTAATTTCCTCCTACTACAAATTCCCCAAAACTTTTTATAAGATGACCTGCAGCTAAAGTTCCTTCATGACCTCTTAAAAGAATAACTCTAGTGGTAGCTATATTCATAGAAAGCCTAAAAAGAGTAGTAATTAAAAGTAAAGAAGGAAAGGTTGTAAACTCAAGAGGTTTAACAATCTGCATAGACATAATTAAAATTAAGAGAGAAATAGAAAAACTTAAAGTCAAACCAAAGTCAATAAAAATTCTAGGTAAAGGGAAAATAATTAGTCCTAACAGTAAAATAATTCCTAAAATAGCTGAAAGATTATAAAAATCTAAAAAATTTCTTAAGCTAACTGTTCTTTCCATATCTTAAATTAACTTTTTTCCTTTTAACTTATATACATAAGCTAAAATTTTAGCTATAGCTTGATATAAACTTTCAGGAATATAATCTCCAAGTTCAATTTTTTCATAAAGAAAACGAGCCAGTGGTGGGTCCTCGTAAATGGGAATTTTATATTCTTGAGCTATTTCCTTTATTTTTAAGGCTAAAAATCCTCTTCCCTTAGCCACTACTTGAGGAGCTGGCATACTTTTAATTTCGTATTTTAAAGCCACAGCATAGTGTTCAGGATTGGTAATTACTACATCAGCTTTGCGAACCTCAGCTAACATTCTTCTTCTACTTAGCTCTATTTGTTTCTGCCTAATTCTTGCCTTAACTCTCGGATCTCCTTCAGTATGTTTAATTTCTTCTCTTAGTTCTTGACGGGTAAGTTTTAATTTTCTTTCTACATCCCACCAGTTATAAAGCCAGTCTAAGATTGCTAAAATTCCTAAAATTATCAAAAATTTAATCATAAAGTCCTTGACCAAAACTTTTATGCTGAAAAGAATATACTTAATATCTGAACCAAACAATTTAAGAATATTTTCAAAGTTATTTTTTATAATTAAGTAAACAATTATCGTTATAATTGAAAGTTTCAAAAAAGTTTTAAAAAGTTCAAATAGAGAAACTAAAGAAAATAATCTTTTAAAACCTTCAACTGGATTTATTCTGTCAAAATCAAATCTTATAACTTCAGTACTTATTACCCCACCACCTGTTTGCAAAAGATAGACTAAAATGGCTACAAAAGAGATAATAATAAAAAAAGGAAGTATTATTTTAGATACTAAATAAAATATATTTTTTATTAAATAAAATAAACTGTTTAAATCTATCTCTATATTAAAAAACTTAAAAGAATAGTAAAAAACAAAATAAAATTGATAAAAGAAAAAGTAACTTAAAAGAAAAAAAATAAAAACAACAGAAGTTATAATAGCTACAGAAGATAATTCTCTACTTTTAACAATTTGTCCACGTTTACGAGCTTCTTCTCTTCTACGAGGGGTAGGCTGTTCTGTTTTTTCTTCAACAAGTTCTTCAGGCATAACTTTTTACCTTAAAATAGCCGCCAACAGTTTAAAGTATTGCTCAATGTAGTGGATGATTATTTTAGGAAAAAAAGTCAACGTTAACCCAAAAAACAATAAACCTAAACCAATAGTTAAGGGAAAACTAACAAATAACACATTCATTTGAGGAATAAGTCTTCCTATGATACCTAGGGCAATGTAAATTAATAACATAAAAACTAAAAGAGGAGCTAGAAATTTAATTCCTATTTCAAAAATTAAACTAGCTTTTTTAATCAAAAAAGTTCCCAAATTTTCGCTAACTGAAAACGAACCAGGAGGTATTTTCTGGAAAGTTTCAAAAAGAAAGTAAATCAAGTGATGGTGGAAATTAAAAGTAAAAAAGAAAAGAAAAAAGATTAAATACATAAATTCTGAAATAATAGGTAAACTAAAACCAGAAATAGGGTCAATAGTTTGAGAAATACCAAACCCCATTTGAATACCTACAAGTTCACCTCCAAGTTGAATACCACCTAAAATTAACCTAAAAATTAAAACCATCACAAAAATAAGTAAAAATTCAGATAAAAATACAGTAAAAATTGTATATAAATTATTTAATTTTGGTAATTCAAAATTAATTATAGGAGTTAAAATTAAAGCTAAAATTAAAGCTAAAGTAATTTTAACTTTATTAAAAATAAAAACAGTACCAAATAAAGGAAAAAGATAAATAAATAATAAAACTCTTAAAAAAATAAAGAAAAAAATAAAAAATTTGTTTTCTAAAATTTGAAAAACTTCTTCCGTCATTTTATAAAATTTGGTATATTTAAAATTAAATTTTCAGTAAAAGTAACTAATTTTTTTAACATCCATGGTAAAGTAAAAAAAAAGACCAAAATCAATGCCAAAATTTTAGGTACAAAAGTTAAAGTCATTTCTTGAATTTGGGTAACGGCTTGAAAAATGCTAATTATTAATCCTACTAATAATGCTGTAACTAAAAAAGGAGCAGCAATTAAAATAGTTATTTTTATAGTTTCTTTAGCTAAAAAAAGTATAGTAGTATCTGTCATAGCTTCTACTCTAGTTTAATAAAAACTTTTTACTAAAGACATAATTAACAAATTCCAACCATCTACTAAAACAAAAAGTAAAAGTTTTATAGGTAAAGAAATCATCATAGGAGGTAACATCAAAACTCCCATAGAAATAAGCACACTTGAAATCACAATGTCAATAATTAAAAAAGGTATGTAAAGAAGAAAACCAATCTGAAAAGCTGTTTTAAGCTCACTTATCATAAAAGCAGGAATAAGAGTGAAAATAGAAATATCTTCTGGACTATAAGGTCTTGGTTCATTTCTTATTTTAAGAAAAAGAGCCAAATCTTTTTCTCTAGTGTTTTTAAACATAAATTTTTTAAAAGGCTGAATGCTTCTTTCCCAAAGTTCCTTTTCACCAATTTCTTTTTTTATATAAGGAACAAAGGCATTTTCATAAACTTCTTGAAAAGTAGGAGCCATAATAAAAAAGGTTAAAAACAAAGCCAAGGAAATAAGCACTTGATTAGGAGGAGTTTGTTGAGTTCCTAAGGCGTGTCTTAAAATGGAAAAAACTACTACCAGCCTAGTAAAAGAAGTAAGCATAAGAAGTAAAGCAGGAGCTACAGAAAGAACAGTCAAAAGAATCAAAATCTGTAAAAGAGTAGAAACTTGAGAGGGTTCCTTTGCAGTTTCAAAACCTATTTTTAAAGTAGGCAAAGCTAAAACATAAATATTAAGAAGACTCACTTTTAATTTCCCCCAAATAAGCAAATCCTTTATCAGTAAGACCAACAAGAATCTTTCGGTTTTCTACTTCTAACAGCAATATTTGAGCTTTATAATTAATGGGTTTAATAGCTAAAATTTTTATTTTATCAGAAGGTGGAAGTTTAATATTCCATTTTTTGTAAAAATGAAGTCCCAACGGAATAAAACTCAGAATTAACAAAACAATTCCTAAACTTTGAAGGTATTGTAAAAATTCCATACCTAACTTCCTAATCTTTTTATTCTTTCTTGAGCACTAATTATTTCGGTTATTCTTACTCCGAATCTTTCATTTACTACTACCACTTCTCCTTTAGCCATAAGTTTGCCATTTACATACACTTCTACAGGTTCTCCTGCAAACTTTTCAAGTTCAATAATAGAACCTTGACTTAATTTCAAAAGATCCTTAATAATCATTTTGGTTCTACCTATTTCTACCGAAATTTCCAAAGGTATGTCTAAAATAAAATCCAATTCTGGATAAACTCTGGCTTCTTTTTTAGGAGTCAACTCTTGCAACCTTGCTGACTCTCCTGATAAAATTTCTTTTTTCTCTTCTTTTCCTTCCAAACTTGCAGAAGTTTTCATAGAAACTTCTTCAGACTGTTTAGCCTCTTTAAGAGCTTCCTCCCACAATTTCATTAAGTCTTCAGGTTTAATTTCTTCCTGAATTTCTTCTTTTTTTTCTTCAGTTTGATCTTCTAACATTAGCTCTTAAAACCTCCTTTTAGGTTTTTAACTTTCCTTTTCCGAAATTAAAAACTGCTCTATTTGAATAGCTAAATGATTTTTAAAAACTCCCATTCTTCCCAAAATTTTAGGAGTATCTTCAATTAAAACTTCAATAGGTTCTTCAATTTTCTTATCCAAAATTATTATATCTCCTGGCTCCAAATTTATTAAATCTCTTATAGTTATCTGACCTTTACCCAATAATGCTCTAAGGACTACTTCACTATTGTAAAGACAATTTTCTATAGCTTTTTTCCAAGTATAATCTATATATTCTTCAATTTGATATGGAGAATAGAGCTGAGCTTTTATAGGTTGAAAAGTGGTTAAAGAGTAAATAAATAAAATTTTTCCACTTAGAGTTTCAAGTTCTACACTGTATCCACAAACAATTACTGTCTCTTCTGGTTGTAAAACTCTAGCAAACTGTGGATTAACCTCCCCTCTTATATATTTGGGTTTTATGGGATAGATATTTTTCCAAGCCTTTTCTAGTTCATCAAAAATCAAATTTACAACTTTTTTAATGAGTCTTTGTTCTACAGGAGTAAATTCTCTTCCTTCTATTTTAGTAATTTTGCGCTCCCCACCACCTAAAAACCTCTCTATAAAAGCAAAAACCAGAGGTGCATCTATAATCAGTAAAGCCTGTCCTTTAAGTGGTTCAATTTTAAATATATGAATAGAAGTAGGGACAGGTATTTTATTCAAAAAGTCTTTAAATCTTTCCATTTGAATAGGAAAATTACTTATATCTATCATCTCTCTTAAAAGAGTAGAAAAACTCATTCTTAAACTACGAGCTAACTGATCGTTTATAACCTCCAAACCAGGAATTTTAAGACGTGTGGAAATCGTATAATTTTTAAAGTCAAAAGAGCTAAGCTTTTTTCCTTCCCCCACTTCCTTAGGAGTCGTTTCAATTTTCCCCTCTTCTAACCCAGATAAAAGCGCATCTATTTCTTCCTGGGTTAAAACTTTCTCCATATCTCTCACCTATTCAATAAGATATTGAGTAATGTAAAGGTTCAAAACTATATCCCCTCCTAAAACTCCGTTTATCCTTTGTAAAAGATCTTTTTTAATTTCTTCTTTAGCTGTAGGTCTTAAAACTTCTTCTACAGTCTTTCCACTTAAATAAAAAATTATAACATCTTTAATTTTAGAATCATTCTTTCTAACTAATTCTTCTAACTTTTTATCTCCCACCTCTAAACTTAACTTAATTTGAAAATATCTTTTTCCTGTTGGATCAAGTAAATTTACTACGATAGGGTCTAAATCCATTAAAATAGATTCTCTGTTTTTAAGATTACTACTTATTTTCTCCTTTTTTTCTCCTTTATTAAATAAAAAAAATAAAATCCCTCCTCCTAATATAATTACTAAAAATCCTATCGTAGCTAAAAATAGAATCTTTTTCTTTCCTAAGAAAGAAGTTTTTTTTCCTACTATCTGCTCCTCTACCTTAGCTTCTTCAGCCATAAACCCTCCACCATTTACTTTCTTTAGTATAATTCAAACTTTATACCTGTTTTAAAAACTTTTTTCAATATAATTTTGACAAAAAATTGACATTTGTCAAAAATCTAACTAATTAATATTTAAGACCAAATTCTCTGTAAAGTAAAAATTGTTTAATTAGAATTCCTTGAGAATATCCACCTAAGTTTTTGCTTCCCACTACTCTATGACACGGATATATGAGAGGAAGAAGGTTGTTAGCCAAAACCTTCCCCACAAATCTATAACCCTTGTATATATTCACTTCTTCAGCTAGTTCTTTATAAGTTTTAACTTTCCCAATCTCTATTTCTCTTAACTTAAGTAAAATTTTTCTATCTAAGTTTTTCTTTTCTAATCTATGTTTTATTTCAATAAAATTAGCTTCCAAATTCCAGTATTTCAAAAAAGCTTCTAAAAATTTTTCATAAAATCTTAAGACCTTTTTATTTCCATAAAAATTTATTTCAGAAATAAAAGAAAATTCCCATTCTAGATTAAGCTTGAGAAGATACCCACTTGTATCCCAAAAGAGCTTAAATTTAAAAGGAAAAAGATTAAAAGTTACTTTTAAATCCATTCAATAAAACTTTTTTAACTGTAGGTACTTTCATTTTCTATCTTAGCAATTTCTTTTTTTAAAATTTCAATAAGATGTTTTACCATCTTTTTTCCTTTTTCTGGAGAACCTTTACAAGGGTTCCCCCATATTCCAGAAGACCAATATTTAACTTTTTCAGAAACTACTCTAAATTTGGGAAAATGTGGATAATCTTCAAATCCCTCTTTTTTTACAAGTTCTGGTTTTAAATACATAATTAAAGATGTTTCCCATTCTCCTGCATGAGAATCACTTTCGGAAATTTTCATCTCTACTAAAACTTCTTTTAAAAGTTGGTAAATATCTGCTACAAAAAACTTTACATCTTTAACTTTTTCTAAAAAAGTTTCAGCTGCATCTATAAGGTATGCTAAGTGAGTTTTACCAGCATGTCCTGAAAGAATAAAAAAATTTCTAAATCCCTGACGATAAAATTCTGAGAGAAGATTTAAAATAAAAGTTTTTAAAACCTCACCAGAAATACTTATTGTTCCAGAGAGATGTTTAGTACTCCTACATAGTCCATAGTATATAGGAGGAGAAACCAAAACTTCTACTTCTTTTGAAAGTCTTTTACACACTTCGTAAATAGTATAAAGGTCAGTAGCTAGAGGTAAATGAGGTCCATGAGCCTCGATAGAACCTATTGGAATAATTAAAGTTTTAATTCTTTTAGAAAGCTCTTCAAATTCTTTAGAGGTAAGTTCTTCTATTAACATATTTTTTTTATCTTTAAATTCATAGTAAAGTATCTTCTAAAAAAAATCAAGATTGATAAAGATCGTCAAAAATTTTTTTCTGTTGACTTTATTTTTTTTAATTTTAAACTTATTTTTTAAAAAGTCTTAATTCTTCAAAAGGAAGGAAAATAATATGAAAATAGAAACATTAGTAAAATTGATTCTTGGTATTCTTATAATTTTTGCTTTACTTAGTGCTTTTTTAACTACTTTTTATATAAATCAACTAATGTACAACGGAAAATTAGTAAATTATGCAGGTATAGTTAGAGGAGGTACTCAAAGAATTGTCAAACTTGAAGTTGCAGGTATACATTCAGATCATCTTATAGGAACTTTGGACAAAATTTTATCAGGACTTTCAGAAGGAAGTAAGGAGTTAGGTCTTCCTAAGGTTGGAGACGAAAAGTTTCTTTCTAAGTTGAACGAAGTAAAAAATAAGTGGAATAATTTAAAAGAATTGATAAGACTTACTCGTCAAGATAAAACTTATCTTCCTAAACTTTTAGAAGAATCTGAAAATTATTTTACTTTAACCAACGAATTAGTAAGTTTGGCAGAAGAATTTTCTGAAAAGAAAGTAAGGATGGGAAAATTTTTAACTTTAAGTATTTTAATTATTAATATTTTGTTACTTTTATTAACATTTGTAGCTATTCAGAGAAAGGTTATTAAACCTCTCTATAATTTTAATGATTTTATAGAAAAATTAACTCAAGGAGACCTAACTCATACTCTTGAAGTTAAGGGAAAAAATGAAATTTCTTTTTTAGCTAGTTATTTAAATAAGTTAGTTGAAGCTTATTCAAATATTATAAATAAAGTCTTGCACACAGTGGCTAAAGATATTGAGCTTACTGATAGACTTAGAGAAACTGCTTATCATACTTTGAAGCAATCTAAAAATTTAGCTTCTCAGTCTTTACAAATCAGTGCTTCAGCTGAACAGATGACTCAAACCATTGCAGAAATAGCTAAAAATACTACTCAGGTTGCAGAAAGTTCTGAGAAAGCCATGCAAGTAGCTATAAGTGGAAAGTCTTTAAGCGACAAAGCTGTAGCAAGTATTGAAACTCTTTATCAAAGTTCTTCGCAACTTTCTGAAATAATCAATCGTTTAAATCAAAGAACCAGAGAGATAGAAGAAATTGTAACTATAATAAAAGAAATAGCTGATCAAACCAATCTTCTTGCTCTCAATGCCACTATTGAAGCAGCTCGTGCAGGAGAATATGGAAGAGGTTTCGCAGTAGTAGCAGAAGAAATTCGCAGACTAGCAGAACGAACTATAAAAGCTACTGAAGAAATTTCAGAAAGAATTTTTAATATACAAAGTGATTCTGCAAATACAGTTAAATCTATGGACGTCTCCCTAAAAGAAGTTAAGCAAGCTACAGATTTTATAAACGAACTAGGAAATTATATGCAACACATAGTAGAGTCTTTTGTAAAAGTAAAAGAACAGATCACTCAAATAGCTTCCGCAGTAGAAGAACAATCTATAACTACAGAGGAAGTAGCTAAAAACATTGAAAAAGTTTCTCAAATCGCTAAAGAATTAGAAACAGTTGCTAATGGAGTAATGGATAGAAGTAAAGAAGTTTTTAGAACGATTAATGAACTAAGAAAAACTACTGAAGGGTTGAAAACTAAAGAAAGTCATTTACTTTTATTAGATCTAGCTAAAACTGACCACCGTATATTTGTAGGTAGAATTTATGCTCACTTGGAAGGTGCAAGCTCTATCGATGTTTCAAAACTTACTGATCATAAAAGTTGTAAATTTGGAAAATGGTATTTAGACGAAGGAATGAGACTCTGTGGACATCTTGCTTCTTTTAAAGCTTTAGAAGAACCTCATGCTAAGGTACATGCCTTAGCTAAAGAAGTTATTTTAGCCTATAATAAAGGAGATAAAACTAAAGCTTTAGAGCTTTTTAAAGAATTAGAAAAAGCTTCTCAAAAAATGATAGAACTTTTAGAAGAAACTAAAAAATCCTGGAGAAGTGTTTAAGAAGAAACTTTATATAAAAACTTTTGGATGTCAAATGAACGAAAATGACTCAGAAAAGGTTTTCATTCTTTTATCTGACGAGTACGAACCTACTTTCAATCCTGAAGAGGCGGATTTAATTTTAATTAATACCTGCTCAGTTAGAAAAAAACCACAACACAAAGTTTACAGTGAAGTAGGAAGATATAAAGAATTAAAAAATAAAAAAAAAGAGCTAATTCTGGGAATTATGGGCTGTGTAGCCCAACAAGAAGGAGAAAAATTAATACACAAACTTCCGTATGTAGACTTAGTTCTTGGAACCCAAGGATTTTATTTTATAAAAGAGGCTCTTAAAATTCTAAAAAAAGAAAGAAAACCTGTAGTGATAACCGAATTAAAACCCAACTTTAAACCTCCGTTAATTGTCTCCGAAAATTATTCTTTTCCCATTAAAAAAGTAAGTGCTTTTGTGACTATTATGCAAGGGTGTGACAACTTCTGTAGCTATTGCATTGTGCCTTACCTTAGAGGAAGAGAAATAAGTAGACCTCCAGAAGACATTTTAAAAGAAATTGAAACTTTAGTTAAAACTGGAGTTAGAGAAGTCATTCTTCTAGGGCAAAATGTTAATTCTTATGGAAAAAAAGACAAAAACTTACCAGACTTTACTGAACTTTTAAGAATGATTTCAGAAATTGAAGGGCTGTGGAGAATAAGATTTACCACTAGTCATCCTAAAGATCTTTCAGATAAACTTATAAAAGAAATAGCAGAAAATCCTAAAGTGTGCAAACATCTTCACCTCCCCCTTCAGGCAGGTTCAAATAACATTTTAAAGAAGATGAATCGTAAGTATACCAAGGAGGATTATTTAGCAAAGGTAGAAAAACTTAGAAATCTTTCTCCAGAAATTGCTCTTACTACAGATATAATAGTAGGATTCCCAGGAGAAACTGAAGAAGACTTTGAAGAAACTATAAAAATGCTTGAAAATGTAAGGTATCATGAAATTTTTTCTTTTAAGTATTCAGACCGACCTTTTACTTTAGCAGAAAAACTATCTGACAAAATTCCTGAAGAAGTAAAAGAAAAAAGACTAAAAATGGTCCACGAAGTTCAAGAAAGAATCACTAGAGAAATATATCAAAGTTATGTAGGAAAAGAAGTAGAAGTGTTAGTGGAAGGTCCAAGTAAGAAAAGTTCTAACTTTCTTATGGGAAGGACTACCACCAATGTAGTAGTTAATTTCTCTTCGCCAAGATTAGACTTAAAAGGAGCCTTAGTTAAAGTTCTTATTGAAGAAGCAGGGAAACACTCTTTAAAAGGTAGGTACTTGGAAACTCTTAAAAGTTGAACATTAAAACTTACTTTTGGATAGCCTTTTTATACTTTTTCTCCGGAATTCCTTTTGGATTTTTTTACACTTTTTTACCGGTATTTTTTAGAGCAAGTGGAGTTGACCTAGTAAAAATTGGGCTTTTTTCTTCTGCAGGAATTTTCTGGAGTTTAAAACTTCTTTGGGCTCCTCTTTTAGACAGATACTTAACTAAAAAATTTTGGATGGGAGCAAGTTTGTGGGGAATATCTTTATGTACTTTATGCTTAAGCTTGTCTCCTTTAGAACATTTTAGTTTTTCCTTTTTTCTCTTTTTATTTACCTTTTTTTCTGCAATTCTTGATACTGCTTTAGATGGTTTCGTAATTGAATGGGTTTTACCTGAAAAGTTGGGAAAAGTTAATGGAGTGAGAGTTGCTTTTTATCGTATAGCCCTTATCTTTTCGGGTGGTTTTCTGACTGCTTTAACCCAATACTTAAATTTTAAAATAATTTTTTATCTGATTTCTTTTTTAACTTTTGCAGCTGGTGTCTTAGTTTTCTCCTCAGATTCTCTCAGATTCAAATTTCCTAGAGAACCTATTTATTCTATAAAAAACTATTACCTAACTCCCTTAAAAGAACTTCTTAGAAGACCATCTGTAGTACTTTTACTTCTATTTATAGCTTCTTACAAGATGGGAGATGCTTTTTTAGGAGGTATGATTGCCCCTTTCTGGGTAGATAAAGGTTTTAATAAAATAGAAATAGGTTTTTTAGCAGGATTTATGGGAAGCGGTTTTACTATTTTGGGCTCATTAGTAGGGGGTTATTATACGAGTAAATGGGGAATTAAAAAAGCTTTATTAATATTTGGCTTTCTGCAAGCTTTTTCTAATTTAGGATACACAATAGGGGCTCTTCCTTTAGTAAGGAAAGAGTTTATTTACTTAGCAAGTGCAATAGAAAGTTTTACCGGAGGTTTAGGAACATCAAGTTTTATTACTTTTTTAACTTTTTTATGTAGAAAAGAGTTTTCTGCCACTCAATACGCTATTTTTTCTACGTTGTTTAATCTAACTTTAGTTTTAGCACGCACCTTAAGCGGATGGGGAGCTAAAACTTTAGGATATCATTTTTTCTTTTCTTTCACCTTTTTTATAGCTCTTATCCCTCTTTTCTTAATACCAAAAGTTTTTAGCCTATCGGAAAAAAATTCCAGTATAGTATAACACCAGGTTAACCAAAAATAAAAGAAAAGGATATATAATTTTAGAAAGAAGCCCTGAAAGAGCTAAAATTAAAATGATAAAAAATCCTAAAAACTCGTAACTTAAATACTTATATCTAAATTCTGAAGGCAAAAACTTTACCAAAATTTTACTTCCATCTAAAGGAGGTATAGGAAGAAGATTAAAAATTCCAACTCCTATGTTAATTCTGACTCCTAAGTAACTTATTATAGCTAAAGGTTCTAAGAAAATGAGTTTAGAAGAAAGAAAGTTAAATAGATGATAAAGAAAGCCCATAAACACTGCTAAAATCATATTAGAAACAGGTCCAGCTAAAGAAACAAGGGCCATATCTCTCCAAAAATTTTTAAAATAGTTAGGATTTATTGGAACAGGTTTTGCCCAACCAATAGCTTGAGTTAAAAAAAGAGTTAAAGTTCCAAAAAAATCTAAATGTTTAAAAGGATTTAAAGTAAGTCTTCCTGCCCACTTAGGAGTTGGGTCTCCAAGATAGTAAGCTATTAATCCGTGGGAAAATTCATGTACAGTTAAAGCTAAAAGCAGAGAGGGAATTAACAAAAGAAAAAGTTTAAAATCAAACACTTTAATATTTTAAATTAACTATTTCTTTTATATTTTTTAAAATAGATAAAGCCATTTGGACCTGAAAGTCTTCTTCAACAGGAATTCTTTTGATAGAAGTTACATTTTCAATTTTTCCTTCTTTATCGTTTTTTTTACCTACTTCAATTTCTGGAATTTCTATGTCCGGGGTTATTCCTATTTTATTTATAGAAATACCACTAGGAGTATAGTAATAAGCTGTAGTGAGTCTTACAGCATATCCTTCTTCTATAGGAATAACCGTCTGCACAGAACCTTTACCAAAACTTTTTTGCCCTAAAATAAGGGCTCTTTGATTGTCCTTTAAAGCTCCAGCTACAATTTCCGAGGCTGAAGCACTCCCATGATTAATAAGAACTACTATAGGATAAAGGTGCTTTCTCTCAGGTGGATTAGGTTTAGCTTCAAATTTCATCTGAGTATCTTTAGACTTTCCTCTTATAGAAACAATAAGTCCATTTTCAAGAAATTCGTCCGCTACTTCTACCGCCGAACTTAAAAGTCCACCTGGATTATTTCTTAAGTCTAAAATTAAGCCTTTTATAGTATGTTCCTTTTCTAAACTTCTCAAAGTTTCAACTAATTCCTCAGGAGTTTTTTCCTGAAAACTTGAAATTCTTATGTAAGCATAACCAGGTTCCAAAACCTGTTTTTTTACACTCTTAATAGGGATAACATCTCTAATTAAAGTAATCTCTTTTATGTCTTTTTCGTTTCTTAAAATAGTAATTGTCACCTTGGTTCCCTTAGGACCTCTCAAAAGTCTTACTGCTTCTAAAATACTCATTCCTTTAGTTGACTTTCCGTCAATTTTTAAAATTTTATCTCCTGGTTTAATTCCAGCTTTCCAAGCTGGAGTATCCTCTATAGGAGCAACTACTGTTAATACATCGTCTTTAATAGTAATCTCAATACCAATTCCTGTAAAAGTACCCTTAGTCTCTATCTCCAATTCTTTATATTCTTCAGGTTTTAAAAGAGATGAGTGAGGGTCAAGAGAAGAAAGCATTCCCTGAATAGCTCCATAAATAAGGTCTTTAGGATTAATCTCAGTAACATAGTTTTCTTCAATAAGTCTAAAAACCTGAGAAAAAAGTTTTAAAGCTCTATAAGTATCTTCTTTTTTTTCTTTACTAAAACCGTTTGAAAAAATAAAAAGAGAAATACAAAAAAGTATAAAATAAAAAAAATAAACTCTTTTTCTAAACTTCATCTTCATCTTTCCCCTCAAAAAGGGCCTTTTTTCAAAAATTCAAGATAACACCTATTTTATTTTTTTTCAATATTTTGTATAAGCCCATATAATATTAGACTCGGTTGAATTTTTTAAAAAAATAAAAAAATACCTTAACAGTGGTTTTTTCTCAGCTCTATTTTTATTTTTAATTCAACAATTACTCAGTTTCCATACTTTTTATGATACTTAGCGACCTTTAGTCTAAAAGTAACTTTTTTTCTCTTTTTGAGACTATTTATCTATTTTTTTTCTTCTTGACCGATAAATATCAAAGAGTTATTATTATTTTTTACATATTTTAAATTAGTTTCGTAATGAATTACGATTTTCTCCTGATAAATCCTTGGATATACGATTTTTCTGCTTACGATTTCTGGTTAAAACCTTACGGACTTCTTTATCTCGGAGGCAAGTTGAGAAATCTTGGATATTCCATTTATTATCTTGACTTACTTGATCCATTTCATCCTTTGCTCCCAAAACCTCCCAAAAGAAAAGAATTTGGAATAGGACATTTTTATAAAGAACCTATTCCCAAACCGATTTATTTTAAGGATATCCCAAGAAGGTTTTATCGCTACGGACTTCCTGTAGAAGTTTTTAAAAAAGTTGTAACCTCTATTAAATTTAAAGCTGTGCTTCTTACTTGTACCATGACTTATTGGTATCCAGGACTTTTTGTGCTGTTAAATTTTTTTTCCAGCTCTTACTCAAATATTCCTATTTATGTAGGAGGTATATATTCTAGACTTTGTATAGACCACCTTAAAAATTATATAGAAACTTATCTAAGAAATGCCGAAATTTACATAGTAACTTCATCTGCAGAAGATTTTATAGATGCCCTTCAAAAAAAATTTAAACCTTCTAGAACACCATATCCTGTAGATTATCCGGTTTTTGACCTTCAAAGTAAAATTTCTTATGTAATTTTGTTTACTAGTTTCGGATGTCCTTTTAAGTGTCCATACTGTGCTTCTTCAAATTTACAGCCTCAATTTGTAGAAAAAAGCCCTGTACAGATATGGGAAGAAATAGTTTTTTGGAAAACTTGTTATCAAGTAAAGGATTTTGCTTTTTATGATGATGCCCTCCTTTTTAATTTTGAAACAAGACTAAAACCGGTTTTGGAGAAAGTCATAGATGAAAACTTGAAAGTAAATTTCCACGCTCCTAACGCAATTCATGCAAGATTTGTAACCAGAGAAGTAGCTAAACTTCTTAAAAAGTCTGGCTTTAAGACCATTCGTCTTGGACTTGAAAGAGCTGAAAACCGTTTTGACAATAAGGTAACTTTAGAAGAATTCTTACAGGCTGTAAGTTATTTAAAAGAAGCAGGATTTTCACTTAAAGAGTTAGGAGCTTATGTGCTTTACGGAATTCCTGAAGAAAACTGGGAAGAAGTTAAAAAAACCTTGCTTTTTCTGGCTGAAATAGGAGTTCCTCCACATCTGGCTGAATTTTCACCTATTCCAGGTACTCCCTTTTTTGAAAAAGCCAAGAATTTTTCCAGATACCCTTTAGAGGAAGACCCAATTTTTCACAATAATACTATTTTCCCTTGTTTTAAAAATCCACCTTGGGAAAAAATTCAATACCTTAAACAACTTTCAAGAAGAATTAGGCACCAACTTATCGGAATAAAAACTTTTTAACTCTAGCAACTTTTTTATAAGTTTTCTATCAGCATTACAAAGGTTTAGTTTTAAGGCAAAGTTTAAATCTATCCACTGGTAATCTAAAGCTTCTTTTAATTTAAGTTCTCCTCTAAAGTCGTTTACTTTAAATGCAAAAAGTTCAATTTTAAAATCTCCATAATCGTAAAATATTTTTTCTAAAAAAGTACACTTTAAAACTTCTATACCTAATTCTTCTTTAAGTTCTCTTTTCAAAGCCTCTTCTAAAGTTTCACCTTCTTCCACTTTACCCCCGGGAAATTCCCAAAGTCCCTCGTTTTTTTTACCCGGGGGCCTTCTAACTAAAAGAAATTTATTATTCTTTTCAATAAAAGCTGCTACCACCTTATAAAAAGGTTTGTTATTTAAAGAAATCATCTCTCAAAAACTCTTTCGAAAATTTTATCTACTTTAGATAAATAATTTTGAACTTCAAAAATTTTTTTCAATTCCTCTTCAGAAAGAAATTTTTTTATTTCTAAATTTTGTTTAGTTATTTCATAAAGATTTAAATTTTCATTTTGCCAGACCTTCATAGCCATTTCTTGAACTACAAGGTAAGCTTCTTCTCTGGTCATACCCTTTTCTATTAAGGCTAACATAAGAGGCTGAGAGAAAATAAGTCCTCTTGTGAGATTAAGATTTTTAAGCATCTTTTCTGGATAAACTATGAGATTTTTAAGAAGATTGGTTAATCTAACGAGTGCAAAATCTGAAAGAGTAGTGGCAGAGGGAATTATCATTCTTTCGACTGAGGAGTGACTTATATCCCTTTCATGCCACAAAACCATATTTTCTAAAGCTGGAATTACATAACCTCTTATAGTTCTTGCCAAACCACATAAATTTTCAGATAA
Organism: Thermodesulfobacteriota bacterium; assembly: GCA_030578315.1. GTDB lineage: Bacteria > Desulfobacterota > Thermodesulfobacteria > Thermodesulfobacteriales > Thermodesulfobacteriaceae > Thermodesulfobacterium. The sequence goes on from JAUQQL010000002.1 coordinate 43,032, forward strand.
AATTGGATTTCTTTTGTGAGGCATAGCAGAAGAACCCTTTTGTCCAGGACTAAAATACTCTTCAGCCTCTAAAACTTCTGTTCTTTGTAAATGTCTTATTTCGGTTGCTATTTTTTCAATACTTCCAGCTAAAATACCAAGAGAGCAAACATATTCGGCATAGCGGTCTCTTTGAATAATTTGATTAGAGATAGGAGCAGGTTTTAAACCAAGTCGTTTACAAACATGAGCCTCCACTTCCATAGGAAGATGAGCAAAAGTTCCCACAGCTCCTGAAATTTTTCCATAAGAAATAGTGTCTAAAGCTGAACTTAATCTTTTTTTATTTCTTTTCATTTCCTCATACCAAAGAGCAAACTTTAGCCCAAAAGTTATAGGTTCAGCATGAATACCATGAGTTCTTCCAATCATTACTGTATTTTTATATTGATAAGCCTTTTCTTTTAAAATTTCTAAAAGATTTTCTAAATCTTCAAGAATAATTTCCATAGCCTTTTTCATAAGATAAGCCATGGCAGTATCAAGCATGTCTGAAGAGGTCATACCCATGTGAAGATACTTTGCTGAAGGTCCTACAATTTCGGCAAGGTGAGTCAAAAAAGCAATTACATCGTGCTTAGTGGTAGCTTCAATTTCTTCTACTCTTTTTACATTTTCAGAAGTAAATCCTTTTTCCATATAAGGAGTAAGTTTTTCTTTAAGAATTTGAAAATCATTTTCCGGCACTTTTCCAAGTTTATACCAAGCCTCGGTAGCATAAAATTCTACTAAAAGCCAGACTCTTAGTCTTTCTTCAGGACTCCAAAGTTTAGCCATAATTGGTCTAGTATATCTTGGAATCATAAAGAACTACCCTCTCTCTTTAAGTTTTTTATAAAGTTCTGGTAATTTCTCAAAAATAAGTACTGCTCTTCTCCAAGTACTAGCTTTAATGGTTGGAATCCCTGCTACTTCTTCACCAGGGGCAACATCTTTAGCTACTCCAGATTTAGCAGCAACTTTTGCTCCCTTCCCAATCCTTATAGATGGAGCAACTCCTACCTGACCTGCAAGCATTACAAAGTCCTCCAAAATTACACTTCCTGAAAGCCCTACTTGAGCTACCAAAATATTTTGTCTTCCAACCTGAGCATTATGTCCTATTTGAACCAAATTGTCAATTTTGGTTCCTTCTCGTATAATCGTTTTTCCAAAAACTGCCCTATCAACCGTAGTATTGGCTCCAATTTCTACCTCGTCTTCTATTTCAACTCCTCCAAAGTGGTAAATTTTTAAATTCCGGTACCCTTCTGAAGTAGGTTCTTGAGCAAATCCAAATCCATCTGCTCCAATTACTGCTCCAGCATGAATAATACAATTTTTTCCTATCTTAGTATAAGGATAAATAACTACTCTTGGATAAATCACAGTATTTTCACCAATCTCAGAATAAGCTCCCACAAAAACTCCAGGATAAAGGATAACTCCTTTTCTTATTTTAGCTCCTTTCTGAATATAGACCCAAGGATAAATAGCACAAGGACTTTCAATTTCTACTTCATCTTCTATAATAGCTTCTTTACTTATCCCCCATTTTACCTCTGGTTCTTTTTTAAAAAGAGCAGAAACCTTCGCAAAAGCTACTCTTACATTTTTTACTTCAAGAACTGACTTTTCACTAAAGTAATTACTAAGTCCTTCTTCACACATTACAGCTTTAGCCTTAGAAATTTTAGCTTGTTCTACTCTTTTAGCTGAATCTACAAAAATAAGTTCATCTTCTTTAGCCAAAGGTATAGCATTAAGTCCTCTGATCTCAAGGTCTTCTCCTATAAGTTTTCCTCCCACTAACTTTTGAATTTCTGAAAGTTTAAATTTTTTCATTTTCAAAATCCTTTATAAATTCTACAACTTTGCCCAGAGTTACAAATTTTCGTTCACCTGTTTTTCTGATTTTTATTTCTACTTCTTGAGAAGTTTCAAACCTTTTTCCCAAAATTATTTGAATAGGTACCCCTATAAGGTCTAAATCTTTAAATTTGACCCCTGGTCGTTCATCTTCACGGTCATCTAAAATTACATCCCAGATTTTAGAAAGTTCTTCATAAAGAAACTCTGCTTTATCTTTGAAATTTTCTTTCAAGTAGAGAATACTTATTTGAAAAGGCGCTATCTGCCAAGGAAAAATAATTCCATCCTGGTCGTGGTTTTGTTCAATAGTTGCTGCAAGTATTCTACTAACTCCTATCCCATAACATCCCATAATAAAAGGTTTCATTTGCCCATCCCTATCCAAAAATCTTGCTTTCATAGCTTCACTGTACTTAGTTCCGAGTTTAAAAATGTGTCCTACTTCTATACCTCTAATAAATTGTAAAAGTTCTTTACAATTAGGGCAAAGGTCTCCAAAAGTAGCTTTCCTAAGGTCTGCTATTAAATCAGGTTTAAAAGTAGAACCAAGATTAGCATTTAAAAAATGATATTCATCCTCGTTTGCTCCGATTACGAAGTTAGGATACCCCTCAAGAGCCTTATCTGCAATAACTTTTATTTTCAAGTCTTTAGGTCCGATAAAACCCACATTAGCTCCCACAATGTTAAAAACCTCATCCTCAGTTGCCATCCTTATCCTTTTTCCAGGAAAAAGTTTTTCAAGTTTTACTTCATTTATCTCGTGATCTCCCCTTAAGCATACAGCAAAAGGTTCTTTTTCGTCTAATATATAAATAAGAGTTTTAGTAATTTTTGAAACAGAAAGGCCAAGAAAATCAGCTACTTCTTTTGCAGTTCTTACCCCGGGAGTATAAACTTTTTCTAACGGTTTTTCCTCTTCGGGAAAATATTTTTCCGAGGAAATAGCAGGAGTAAGCTCTACATTAGAAGCATATCCACATTTTTCACAGAAGGCTATAGTATCTTCCCCAGTTTCTGCAAGTACCATAAATTCATGAGAAACATCTCCTCCTATAGCACCTGTATGAGCTTCAACAGCTTTAAACTTAAGGCCACAACAAGTAAAAATTCTGCAGTAAGTTTCGTACATCTTTTGATAACTTTTTTCTAATCCTTCCCAATCTGCATCAAAACTGTAGGCATCTTTCATAATAAATTCTCTTGCTCTCATAAGACCAAATCTTGGTCTTATTTCGTCTCTAAATTTTACAGCAATTTGATAAAGAATAAGAGGAAGGTCTTTGTAAGATTTAACATCTCTTCTTACAATTTCAGTTACTACTTCTTCATGAGTTGGTCCTAAGCAAAAATCGTGTTCCTTTCGGTCTTTAAACCGAAGAAGTTCTTTTCCGTAAGCGTGCCAGCGTCCAGTTTCTATCCAGAGTTCTGCAGGCTGAACAATTGGCATAAGAATTTCAAGAGCACCAGAAGCATCCATTTCTTTTCTCACAATATTTTCTATTTTTTTTAAAGCCTTAAATCCCAAAGGCAAAAAGTTATAAATTCCTGAAGCTACTTTTCTTATCATTCCTGCCCTAAGTAAAAATTTGTGACTTACAGTTTCTGCTTCAGAAGGGTCTTCTCTCAAAGTAGGAATAAAAGCCTTACTCCAACGCATAGTTTTCTTACCCCAACTTGATTTTCTTAAACTCTCGAGTTTTTAAATTTAAAATTACAAAGCTTGACTCTCCTTTTCTCTTCATTATCTCACCTGGATTAATTAAAAAAGTTTTACCAATTTCTTTTACTTCATAAAGATGGGTGTGACCAAAAAATACATAATCATATTTTCCTTCCGAAGCAAAAGCATAAGCATAATGTGGATAGTGAGTTATAACTATTTTGTAATTTTCAACTTCTAAAAAAGCTATCTCACCATGGAAGTTAATTGTAGGATGTTCTTTCAGAACTTGAAAAAGCAGAACTATATCTCCGCGATTGTTTCCAAGAATTAAATCAACTTTTTTTTCAAATTGAGCCAAAATGGGAAGCATAAAAGGAGAAATAAGGTCTCCACAGTGAAAAATTCTTTCACAACCTTCTTTTTTGGCTATGTCTACAGCCTGAGCTAAACTTTCTATATGGTCATGACTATCACTCATAATAGCTACTAACATAAGTTAAACCTCCTTTTTAAAAATTCTTTTTAAAGAATTATTTAAGGCAGAACCCAATCCATGTTTAATTTTCTAAGTAACTTTTTAATAGTTTCAGGTTTCATTTTGCGACCTTTTTTTAAAATATTTTCACGACATGTTTCATCTTTTTCGTTCAGGGTATAATAAATAAAATTATACAAAAATGCTCTACCTTCATAATGCCAATAAATTATATCTTCCATAATAAATAACCACTTTATAACTTTTGATAAAACATCTACATAATTATATGTCAAAGAAAAATCTAATAGCATTTGATCTACATCGTTATTTACACATTTGTATAAATTTTCTATTATTACCCACAACTTATTAAATATTTCTTCATTTTCTTTCTTTAATTTTATTAAAAATGAAGCAATCTGATCATGTCTCCCTTCCCCAAGTTCACAACTTAAAGGAATTTCTACTTTAAAGTCAAAATCCCACTTTATTCCAGGTCTACGAATATAAAGTTTCTCGTTATTAGATAAAATTTCTACTGGATATCTAAACTCAACTTCTTTTCCTTTTTTATCTTTTTCGAAATCTATAAAAGTATTAATTACTATTTTTATTATTTCAAATCTGTTAATAGGTTCTAAAATTCTTATTTCTGGACCTATTAATACTTTTTTTGCCATTGTTAATTTCTATTTATTCTTTTTTAAGAATTAAAATAGCTTCATCTCTAATATTGCCTTCGCTACTTTTTTGAACTTCCCTTTCTATTAATTTATCAAGACTAAATTTTACCTTTTCAGACAATTCCAAAATTACTTGAACATTAGGAATCTCAACTGTTTTTCCATTTACTATAAAATGATTGTTTCCTATAACTATAACAGTTTTACTTCCTTCTTTTAAGACTCTGTGCATTTCTTTTAAAGAAAAATACATATCCTTATAAAATTTAAAAATATGTAAAGCTTCTTGTTTTCTGTTGTAAGAAAATAAATATTTTATAATCTCTTCTCCAGTTTTAGATAAAGTTAAAAATTCAAACTCTTCTTCAGTTTTAAGAAACAAATCTTTTTGTTTTAAATTTAATCTTGGATTTCCTATCATTTTAGATTCTAATTCTTCTATAGAATTAGTTAGTTCTAAAAGTATAAGTTGTGGTAAATCATTTTTAATATAGTTTAAAGCTATAGAATAAGGTGGAGAAGTTACTATTCCATCAATACTATTAGAAGAAATTATTGCTTCCATATCTCTCGTATCAGAAAGATAACTTTTTGAGTTACCTAAGTTTATCTTTAATATTTCATTTAGTTTTTTAAATAAAAATATTCTTAAATAAAGATTATTTACTCGTTCATTAAAAGCTTCAATAAATTCTCTATTAGTTCTTCTTATTATATCACTAATGGTTCCGCTTAAAGTTAACAATAAAAAGTTTTTAATATTTTCATCTTCAATTTTATTTATAATTTCTTTAGCAATTAAAACTTGTACAATTAATTTTTCTTTATCTTTTAAAAAATTTTTTAATTTCTTTGAAATAATTTTTGTTTTTTCTAAAATATTTTTATAATCAAATTTAATTTCTCTAAATAAACTAAATGTTTTTATTTGAAAATTATTATATTCTGATAAACTTTTTTTAAGCATTTCTAAATAATTTTCAATTTCTTTTTTTAGTATTTCAATATCAAATTTAAAAGAATTACATTTTACATTTGACATTAAAACGCATAGAGGATTTATTTCTACACCTATGCTATTAAGTTCCATCAAAGTAGCTTCTACAAGCAAAGTTCCACTACCAGCAAAATTATCAAGACAGGTTCCTTTATCGTTAGGATAAATATAATTTAATAAAGATCTCACCATTTTGGGATGAAATTTTCCTTTATAAGGATAAAAATAATGCGTTAAATATAATGAAGGTTCTTCTCTAATAGCAAAGTAATCCTCTAATCTTTTGCCAATACTTAAAGTAGATGGTGCAGGTATTCGGTAAATATTATCTATTAAATACGAAAACAAAATTTTAATATTGTTTTTTATTTCTTCTTCATTTCTGCTTAATTTTGAAATATATTCTGATTTTTCTAAAAAATACTGATGTGTTATAAACCTAAAACAAATTAAATTATTTACTTTAAAATAGTGATAATTTTTTCCCAATTCACCTTCAGGAAAAACAAGGTTTATTAAATTCTCTAAAGGTTCAACCAATTCAGTAACAAGATAAATTTCACGAGTATAGGCCAAACGTTTTACTAATTTGTTAACATTTTTTATTTTATCAGAAATACCAAAATAACCTTGAATTCTTCCATAAGGTAATTCATGAGTTAAAAAATCTTGTAGTCTTATAGTTGAGCTAATAAATTTGGATAGTGGATACTCTTTAATTTTGTCTATAAAATTATAAATAGGCTCAACTTTTCCAAATAAACTTTCTAACTCAAGTCTTGCTAGATCATAAGATTCTCGTTCACTTTTTATATTATTGAATAATTTAAAATACCAGTAAAACATTATAACTAAACATGTTTTTTAGATAAATTGTCTATTTTTCTTTTTTTCTATTTTTAACTTTTCTTCCAACTTTAGCTTTTTCCATAATTTATCTACCCTTCTTTTAACTTCTTCATTCATTACTACTTCTTCTGGCCATTCTCTTCGGTAGCCTTCCTCTTTCCACTTTTTGGTAGCATCTATACACATTTTGGAGCCAAAACCTACTTCAGGGCTTGCATGATCAAGTACATCAAGTGGTCCTTTAATTATTATAATATCTCTTTCAGGATCTACATTAGCACAAAGATAAAAAAGAGCCTCACTTAAATTTTGAACATTAACTTCTTTATCAAAAACTACAATAATTTTAGTCAACATCATCTGCCCCAATCCCCAAAGAGCTGAAGCCACCTTGAAAGCATGTCCTGGATATCGCTTATCAATGGATACTAAAGCCAAGTTATGAAAAACTCCTTCCCAAGGAAGGTTTATGTCTACTATTTCTGGTAAAAGTTTTTTTATCAAAGGTAAAAAAAGTCTTTCAGTAAGTTTTCCAATATAACAATCTTCCATAGGAGGTTTTCCCACCACTGTTGCAGGATAAATAGCATCCCTTCTCATAGTTATACAAGTCACTTTGAATATTGGATAATAATCTGGAGGAGTATAATAACCTGTGTGGTCTCCAAAAGGACCTTCTAAACGTCTTTCAAAAGGCTCTACATATCCTTCTAAGATAATTTGAGACTCTGCAGGTACTTCCAGAGGGATTGTAATACACTTTACCAGTTCCACAGGTTTCCCTCTTAAAAAACCTGCCAACAAAAATTCATCTATGTCCTCTGGCATAGGAGCTGTAGCAGAATAAATAACTGCGGGGTCTGGTCCTAAAGCTACAGCTACAGGAAGTTTTTTTCCAAGATTTTCTGCTTTTCGATAATGTTTAGCTCCCACTTTATGAATCTGCCAATGTATACCAGTTTCGTTAGGACTAAAAACTTGCATCCTATACATTCCCACATTTCTTGTTTGAGTTTCAGGGTCTTTGGTAATTACACATGGAAGAGTGATAAAAGGCCCTCCATCTTTAGGCCAGCATTTAAGAATCGGAAGTTTAAAAAGGTCTACTTCTTTCCCTGTGAATACTATTTCTTGACAGGGAGCTTTATTAGTAACTAATTTGGGAAAAAAATTTTTAACTTGCAAAAGCTTAGGAATAAATCTAAATTTACCTAATAACCCCTCAGCTTGTTTTACTTCTAAAAAATCTATAAGTTTTTCTGAAAGTTCACTTAAATTATTAACCCCAAAAGACAAACATATTCTTTTAAAACTTCCAAAAAGATTAGTAACTACTGGAATTTTGTAACCTTTTACTTTTTCAAAAAAAAGAGCAGGGCCTAAAAGTTTACAAACTCTGTCAGTAATTTCAGTAATTTCAAGTTCAGGTGAAACCTCTTCTTTTATTCTTAAAAGTTCGTCTTCTTTTTCTAAAACTTCAATAAATTCCTGAAGATTTTTGTAAGCTTTCAAGGTTTAACTTAAACCTCAATTATATCTTTTCTAAAGCTATAATCTACTTCTATAGGATAATCTCCATTAAAACACGCCAAACACACTTTATCCTTTAATTCTCCTACAGCATCTAATAATCCTTCTATACTTAAATAATAAAGGGTATTTATGTCTAAAAACTTTCTAATTTCCTCTACAGTGTGCTTTGAAGCTATAAGTTCAGAAGCACTTGGAAAATCTATTCCAAAAAAACATGGATACCTTATAGGGGGACAAGAAAGTAAAAAGTGAATCTTTTTAGCCCCTGCTTCTTTTATGCTTTTGAGTCTATTTCTACAAGTAGTTCCTCTAACTAAAGAATCGTCTATTATAATAATTTCTTTTCCTTTAATTAATTCTTTTACGGGATTTAGTTTAACTTTTACTGAAAAGTCTCTGATTTTTTCAGAAGGTTCTATAAAGGTTCTTCCAATATAATGATTACGAATAACTCCGAATTCAAAGGGAAGCCCACTTGCTTGAGCATAGCCTATAGCTGCATAATTTCCTGAATCAGGAAAAGGCATAACTAAGTCAGCTTTAAGAGGACATTCTTTGTAAAGATTATAACCTAAATTTTTTCTTACTAAGTAAACATTTTTATTAAAAATTAAACTATCAGGTCTTGCAAAATAAATGAATTCAAAAATACAGTGACTTAACTTTAAATTACTTTCTTTAAAAGGAAAGTATGAACTGATTCCACTTTCGTTTATTACTAATATTTCTCCTGGTTCAATATCTCTCAAATATTGAGCTGAAATAAGGTCAAAAGCACAAGTTTCAGAAGAAATCACATATCCTCCATCTAGCATTCCTAAGGCTAGGGGTCTAAACCCCCAAGGGTCTCTGAAAGCTACCAAAGTGTCATTATAAAGCAAAAGCACTGAATAGGCTCCCTTAATTCGCTGCATAGCTTTAGAAACAGCAGAAACTAAACCTTCTTTTAAATGTTTTACAATAAGGTGCATGATAACTTCACTGTCCATGGTAGTTTGAAAGATATGTCCTTCTTCTTCAAGTTCCATTCTTATTTGATAAGCATTAACTAAGTTCCCATTGTGTGCCAAAGCTAAAGTTTTTTTTGCAAAGTTTATGCAAAAAGGTTGAACATTTTGAATTACAGGAAGACCGGTAGTTGAATACCTTACATGACCTATACCGATTTTTCCTGAAAGTTCTTTAAGAATATTTTCTTTAAAAACTTCACTTACCAGACCTAAATTTTTCCAGTATTTAATTTTTTTTCCGTTAAAAATAGCCATTCCTGCACCTTCTTGTCCACGATGCTGAAGTGAATAAAGTCCAAAATAAATATAATTAGAAGCTTCTGGAACACCATAAATACCAAAGATTCCACACATAGACCTTTAACCTCCTAATCTAAAACACCTCCTACAGTTATTTCAGGAATTCTAAGAGTAGGTTGACCATCTGAAACAGGCACTCTTTGACCGTCTTTTCCACAAAAACCTGGTTCAAAATAAAGGTCATCTCCCACCATATCTATAATTTCTAAAACCTTAGGTCCGTTTCCTACTAAATTAGCTCCTTTTACAGGATAAGCTACCTCTCCTTTATAAATGTAGTAACCCTCTCTTACCTCAAATATAAAATCTCCAGTTAAAGGATTTACTTCCCCCCCTCCCATTTTTTTTACCAAAAGTCCAGAATCAATACTTTTTAAAATTTCTTCAGGCTTATGAGGACCTTTTTCTATATAAGTATTAGACATTCTTGGAATAGGTAAATCTCTAAAACTCTCTCTTCTTCCATGTCCATTGGAAACCTTACCATGTTTTAAAGCAAAATATTTATCGTATAAAAAATTTTTCAAAACACCTTTTTCTATCAACACTACTTTCTGAGACTCAGTTCCCTCATCATCGTAAGGGTAATAGCCAAATAAGTTAGGTAAGGTAGGGTCATCAATTACTGTGATAAGAGAACTTGCTACCTGTTCTCCTAATTTTCCTGAATATATGGAGAGTCCTTCTTCAGCATGGTCTGCTTCAAAGCCATGTCCTACAGCTTCGTGAATCATAGTTCCTCCGGCTTCTCCAGAAAGTACAACAGGCATAACCCCTGCAGGAACTTTCCTGGCTGAAAGCATAGTTAATGCTAAAGAACTTGCCCTTTCAGGAAGTTCCTGAACTTCTGTAAAATCTTTAACTTCTTCAAACTTTAAAGTATAAGCCTTAACTTCATAACCCCTTTCAAGTTTTCCGTCTTTTTCAACAACTACAGTAGCAGCTATCCTAAAATAAGGAATTAAAAATCTACGATAAACCTCCTCCGAAGTATAAATTTGGATATCTTTTATAACCTCGGTTAAAAGAAAACGATAATGTTTAAGATAAGGAGAACCTACAACTTTTTTCTTAAGAGTTTCTAAAAACTCTATTCTTTCTTTTACTTGAACAGAATTAAAGTAAGCTTTTCCAGAAAAAAGATCAATTACTTTTTTAAAGTTTTCCTCTTCTATTTTAGAAGAAAAACTAAATTCTATTTCAAAGTTTTCTTTTATTTTCCGCCAAGCAATCCCTTTTTCTTCTCCTAAAGAAATTTCCTCTATACGGTCTAGTTCAAAAACTATTTTTAAAGTTTCTGTTCTCTCAAAATATAAGTCTCCGAAAAGGGTTCCTTTAAAAAGGGCTCTCATAATTTTTTTTAATATCACTCATATTTTAATAAATTAACACAATTTTTGAACTCCTCAAAACTTAAAATACCGCTTCTACCAAAGTTTCTCAAACTCACGCCAGCTGAAATAATTCCTAATTTTAAAGCTTTTTCTAAAGACAACCCTAACCTCAAACCAGCTAAAACCCCTGCATTAAAATAGTCTCCTGCTCCAGTATTGTCAACTTTTATTGAAACTTCTAAAGCAGGTAAGTGTATAGTTTTTTCTGGAGTAATAACTTCTGCTCCTTTTTTTCCTTTTTTTAAAAAAGTAATTTTTATGCCTAAAGAAAACAAAGTTTCTAAAGATACATTAATTTTTTGAAGTTCATACTCTGTAATAAACAAATAAGAGGTCTTTTTGAAAAAAGGAACAAGAAAGTCAAATCCAAGTTGAGCATAAATTTCTCCAGGGTCCAAAGAAATAGGGAATGAAATTTGTTCTAAAAGATTAAGTTGAAATTTTTGTCCATAAAGACTTGCTAAAGAAGAAAAGTGAAAAAGTTTTCCAGCGGGTAAACTTTTAAAGTTATAGTTTAAAAATGCTCTTTCTGAAGTTCCAGGACTTACAGCTATAAAACGGTCTTTATTTTTATCGAGCAAAATTAGGGCTAAACTTGTTTCTCCGCTTTGTAAGATAAAACTTCTATCTAATCTAACTTTTTCCCACTCCTCCAATAACTTTTTTCCAAAGGAATCTCGTCCAAGAGCTCCAATAAAACCACATCTGAAATTCCAGAGAGATAGAGCATAAATAGTATTAGCTGAAGAACCTCCTCCACACTCAAAGAGAAATTTCCCCTTTTTTTCTATGTAATTAAGAAATCTTAGGAAAATTTCTCTTTTGAGAATAATTTCTCTCCCAGGAGAAGGTTCTAAGTTTTCAAATTCGATCTCCTTAAAATCCTCTATTTCAAAAAATAAGTCCCAATTTAAAGCTCCACAACCTATAAATTCCAATTTCTGATTAATCACTTTTAAAAATTTCTAAGAAATTTCTAAAGACTTCAGATAATTTATAGCTTTATTTAGTTCTTCCTCTCGCCCTATTAAATAGAGGATATCTCCTTTTTTTAAGATTTCTTCAGAGGAGGGATTTACTATAAAATCATGACCCCTCTTTATAGCCACGATAGTAGCTCCAGTTTTACTTCTTAAAGCTGCTTCTTTAATAGATTTTCCTGCAAGAGAGTTTTGAGCCAAAATTAAATAAGTTTGAATGTTTACATCCCTCAGAAATTCAAAATTTTCTGAAAGTTCTGGTTTTAGTTCTTCAACTATTCTAAAAGCACGGTAATGTTTACTTCTTATATTTTCTAAAAGTTCATAAATTACATTTTTAGGAATTTCATATCTTTCAAGAACTTTGGCAAAAATTTCTATGGAAACTTCAAATTCTTCAGGAATTACTTCATTTGCTCCCAGTTTCAGAAGTTCTTCAATTTCAGCTACAAAAGAACTTCTGGCTATTATATAAAGTCCAGGATTTTCCTTTCGAGCTATAGAAACTATTTTGCGAGTAGCTATGATATCTCCCATAGAAATAACTAAAGCTTTAGCATTTTTTATTCCTAATTTATCAAGTATTTCTAAATTTGTAGCATCTCCGAAATATATAGGTTCACCCTTGTTTTTGTATTTTTTTACTGTAATTGGATTTAATTCCACTATTACATAGGGAATATTAAGAGTCTTAAGTCCGTAAACCACATTTTTACCTGCTACTCCGTATCCTACTACTATGGTATGATTTTTAAAATGACTTTCTTTTTTATCTTTTCCTGACTCCAATTTTTTGTATCTCAAATATAACTTAGGAAAAAATATAGAGATTAAAAATTCTGACATTTTATGACTTCCCTGTATCCAGAACGGAGTTATAAAAAGAGAAATTACCGAAGCACCTATAAAAAGTTGATAAAAGTTATCTTCTATAAGACCAAGTTTTTTTCCCTCTAAAGCTAAGACAAAAGAAAATTCTCCTATTTGCAAGAGATAAAAGGTAGTTAAAAGTGAAATTCTAAAATTCCTATCTATAAAATAATTAGAAAAAATAAGTCCTAAAAATTTTATTATCAAAAGAAAACCTAAAACTGTAAAAGTAAGAGAAAAATTAGCCCAAAAAAACTGAGGTTTTAAAAGTAGTCCTATAGAAACAAAAAAGATTGCCATTAACAGGTCTTTAAATGGTTTAATTTCAGCTATGCTTTGATATGCATACTCAGATTCAGAAATAACCATACCAGCTAAAAAAGCTCCGAGAGCTAAGGATAAACTTAAGTAATGTGAGAAAATAGCTGTTCCTAAGGCTAAACCCAGTATAGACATTAAAAAAAGTTCTCTACTTTTAGTCTTAGCAATTTGATGAAATAAAAAAGGTACTAAGTAATAGGCTCCTAAAAATAAAAAAGTTACTAAAATTAGAGATTTAAATAGTGAGAATAAAGTGAGTTCCAATCTTTCGTTCTGACCTGCCAAAATAGGTAAAATCAACATAAGAAATACTACTGTCAAATCTTGGAAAATAAGGATTCCAAAGGAAGACCTACCGTAGGTAGTGTTAAGTTCACCTCTATCCATAAGAAGTTTAAGAACCATAGCAGTGCTACTCATAGTAACTAAGGTTCCGTAAAAGAACCCTTTAGAAATACTTTCTTTCAGAAAAAGTACTGAAAGTCCTAAGGTTACAAATAAAGTAAAAAGAAACTGAAAAAGCCCTTTCAAAAGTACTTCTTTTCTATAGGTAACTAACTTTTTTATAGAAAACTCAATTCCTATAGTAAACATAAGAAATACCACTCCTATTTCAGCTAAGGTTTCTATTAAATGAATATTTCTTAATAATCCAATCCCCGAAGGACCAACTAAAACACCTGCAACTAAAAATCCTACTACTGAGGGGATTCTTAATTTTGTAGTAATAAGAACTACCGGAATACAGATTGCAAAGACAATCCACAAACTTTCTAAAACTTCTATTAACTTAAACATAAGGTTATTATAATTATAATTAAAATTGTAAAGTTATCCATCGGATTTATAGTATTTTTATGCTTGATGAACTTAAAAAGCTACAGAAACTATTGTCTCAAAAAGTTAAACTTATCCCTTTAGTTCAATCTCTGAAATATATAGCTGGAGTTGACGTAGGTTATTTTTTAGAAGATAACTTAGCTCAAGCTGCAATTGTAGTAATGAGTTTTCCTGAATTAAAGGTTATAGAAACTAAGAAAACTCTTTTTACAGTTTCTTTTCCTTACATTCCAGGGTTTTTATCTTTTAGAGAGGTTCCAGGAATCTTAGAGGCTTTTAAAAGTTTAAAAATCAAACCCGATCTTTTAATAGTAGATGGTCAAGGCATAGCTCATCCTAGAAAAGCAGGAATTGCAGTCCATTTAGGGGTGGAAGTTGGTCTTCCTACTATAGGATGTGCTAAAAAACCTCTTTTAAAAGTATTTTGTATTTTGGATGAAAAACGTGGAGCTAAAATCCCAATTTATCTTGGAAATGAATTAGTAGGTTATGTGGTAAGAACCCAACCTAAAGTTAAACCAGTTTTCGTATCTCCAGGAAATCTCATTACTGTAGAAGAAGCAGTTGATTGGGTTTTAAAAACTGCTATCAAATTTCGTTTACCAGAACCTTTAAGATTAGCTCATACTTTTTCTAAACAAAAAGTTTTAAAATAAGATATTTTTTAATCTAATATACGTTTATAAATATGGATGTTTCTCCTTACACTTATAAAAAATATGTTTTTAAAAAATTTCTTTTCTAGAAGCTAGAACAAAAACAACTAAGTTTATACAGTTTATAAATTAATTTAGTAGATACAGTTCTGCTTTATGAGGCCTGAGATAAAATTTAATAAATAACTGTTACTGCTGGTTATTTATAGTTTTTAAGATTTCTCTTAATTCCTCTTCCCACTCTTCAAATGACTTTTCTGAAGAAAATATTCGAGTTGCTTTTTTTTCTTTTTCAGAAAGAGGAATTTGAACCTTAATAAAAAATTCAGCTAATTCTAAAGGACATCCTCTCTCTAAAAGCCTTTTATGTTGAACTTCAGGTGAACAAGTAATTACCCACACCTCATCAAAAAACTTTTCCCATCCTACTTCAAAAAGAAGAGGAACTTCTACAAATACTATTTTTTCTTCAGAATTTTTAATCAGAAATTCATCTAATTCTTTTTTAACTAAAGGATGAAAAATATTTTCAAGTTTTTCTTTTAATTCTTGATTGTTCAAAATTTTCCTAGAAATAATTTTCTTATCAATTTCTCCTTCAAAATTTAGAACCTCATCTCCAAAGATTTCTACTATTCTTTTTTTTACTTCAGAGTCTTTATAAAATCTTTGAACGCTTTCGTCACAAGAAAAAGTTTTAAATCCAAATTTTTTAAGAAGTTTTAAGAAAGTGGACTTACCTGTACCAATCCCTCCAGTTATTCCTATTTTTTTCATTTTAGTTTTTTTTAAATGATAACTTTGTGAGAAACTTTCATCAAATCTTACAAATAATATTATATTCTACAACTATAATAAAAAAATCCTAAAGATGTTTTTTTTTTGTAAAGATTATTTGTAAAAATTAACAACAAAAAGAAATAATAGATATGCACAAAAATTTCGACCTACTATCTTAAATTTTATGTTTTATAATACTTTAATAATTATGAGTTTTTCTTGCGGCCTGGTCGGATTAACTAATGTAGGAAAATCTACCTTATTTAATGTTCTCTTAAAAAAGTTCCAAGCTGAAGTAGCTAACTATCCTTTCTGCACCATAGAACCAAATTTAGGAATTATAGAAATTCCTGACGAAAGATTAGAGCTTATAGCTAAAAAAGAGGGAATATCTAAAATAGTTCCTTCTTATTTAAAGCTTATTGATATAGCTGGTTTAGTAAAAGGTGCAAGTAAGGGGGAGGGATTGGGAAACCAATTTTTAGCTCATATAAGAGAGGTTGATATTATATTATTTGTCTTGAGAGCTTTTGAGGATCCTCACATAGTAAATGTTCTTTCTAAAGTTGACCCCTTAGAAGAATTGGAGGTTCTTAAGATAGAATTAATTTTAAAGGACTTGGAAACTGTAGGAAAAAGACTAAACAAAGTGTCAAAACTAGCTAAAGCAGGACAAAGTAAAGCAAAAGAAGAACTCATGTTTTTAGAAAAAATTAAAAATTTTTTAGAAAACGGAAAAATGATTTATTTTTTACTTAAAGAAGACTTTTTAGCTTACGAATACGCTAAAAAAGAACTTTTTTTACTTACTGCTAAACCTTTTATTTATATATTAAATATTGGAGAAGAAGATCTGATAGAGGAAAAGGAATGTGTTAAAGTTTTTGAGAAAAAAAAGGAAAGTGAAGCTCCTGTAATAAAAGTATGTTCTAAATTAGAGTATGAGCTTTTATTTTTATCCTCTGAAGATGCGCAAGAATTTAAAGAATTTTATCATTTGAAAGATAATCCTTTTGATAAATTGACAAAAGAAATAATTAAACTTTTAAATTCAATTTTTTTCTTTACCTTTAATGAAAAGGAAGTCAGAGCTTGGGAGATAAAAAAGGGAACCCCGATAGTTAAGGCTGCTGGTAAAATTCACACAGACTTTGAAAAACATTTTGTGGTTGCCGAGGTTATAAACTTTGAAAGATATAAAAATTTTCTAAATCTTTCCCAAGCTAAAGAAAAAGGAGAAGTAAGACTAGAAGGCAAGTCCTATATAGTTGAAGATGGAGACATAATTTACATAAGAGTAGGAAAATAAGAAATTTCTATCTAGAATAAAACCATGGTAAAACTTTAGCTACAAAGTAAATAGAACCAGTAATTAAAATTTTATAGTAATTTTGTTTCAAAGCTTCTTGTAGAGCTTTTTCTGGGTTTTCCCAGAAAGAAATTTTTTTAGTAAGAGAAACATTTTTTAAAGCTTTTTCCCAATCTTTTATAGTTACAATTTTTCTTGGAGAGGGAAATTCACAAATAAAGATCTCGGACGCTAAGGAAGCCAAGATTTCTAGCATTTTAACAAAAGGTTTATCCCCTTCTTCGTTAGAAACTCCCATTATTAATAAAAAGTCAGTAAAATTATCACAAATAAGATTTTTTTTTAGAGTTTCTACTCCTGAAGGATTATGAGCCACATCTATAAGAAAGTTTTTTCCTTGTAAAAAAAACTGTTGATACCTTCCAGGCCAATAAACTTCTTTTAAGGCTTCTCTTAAAAAATTTTCCTTAACTTTTAAAAAACCTTCATCTTCTAAAACTTCTAAAGTTTTTAAAGCACATCCTAGGTTTTCTCCTTGAAAATCCCCTTTTAGACTAAGTTCCAAATTTTCAAAAATGTGTTTTCCATAGTAATTCCATTTCAAGTTGTTTTTAGTTACCGTAAAATTTTTACCAAACCGAAACAGAATAATATCTAATTTCTTGGCTTTACTTTCAAAAACACACTTCACAGAGTCTTCTACATTCCCAACCACGCAAGGGATACCTCTTTTCATAATACCAGCTTTTTCCAAAGCTATTTTTTCTAAAGTATTACCTAAATAGTACATGTGGTCCCATCCTATATTCGTAATTATACTCACTTTGGGTTTAACCACATTAGTAGCATCTAAACGACCTCCAAGTCCACATTCAATTATAGCTATGTCTACTTTTTTTTCGTAAAAATATAAAAATGCTAGTGCAGTAGTAAGTTCAAAATAAGTAATAAGAAAATTTGAGGAAATTGTTTTTTTTAAAATTTTTAAATATTCTTCCAATTCTTCATCTGGTATTTCTTTTCCATTTATCTTGTAACGCTCATTTAATTTAAAAAGATGCGGAGAAGTATAGAGACCAGTTTTAAAACCATGTTTAGTTAGAATCTGAGCTAAAATAGAAGAAGTAGACCCTTTTCCATTAGTTCCTGCAACATGAATAGTTTGTATTTTTTTGTGAGGATTTCCTAAAAAACTCAAAATTTTGGTAATTCTTCCTAATCCAGGTTTTATTCCGTGAATTTGGTAATTATTTAACCATTTGATAAGTTCTTCTAACATAGTAAAAAAATTTTTTAAACTTTGAACTTATAAACCACTAAAACCATATATATTATATAAGTAAATCCTGAAAGAAGAAGGGCATAAGGAGAAATTTTGTTATAAGTTTTTAAAAGCCACAGATAAAAAAAATTAAGAAAAATAGTAATTAGTGCAGCTACCAAAGCCAAACCTTTTATTTCCCAAGGAGTAAAAATAAGTCCTATACTTACTGGAAAAGTAGTTTGAAAAATCATAGCTCCTAATATATTTCCAAAAGCTAAAATATCTTTTCCTTTTAAGACCCAAAGTAAACTATTACATTTTTCAGGAAGTTCAGTAGCAATTGGAGCTATAAGCAGGGAAAAAATCAGAGGATCTAATTTCCACCTTAAAGAAAGGATTTCCAAATTCTCAACAAAAAGGTCTGCTCCTTTTAATAAAAAAATTAAAGCTAAAAGAGTCTGAAAAAGGGCTAAAAATAAAGATAAAATCTGCGAATTAAATTCTTTAGAAGTAAAAAAATTTAAAAACTTAATAAAGTGCAAATCCTCTTCCAACTCTAAGTTAGCACTTTTAGCTCTAAAAGTTTGTCGTAAGTAAAAAAAATAAGTTGAAATTAAGATAAAAGCTAATAAATAATTCAGAAAGAAAATTTTGGGAAATAGAAGAGGTAAAAAAATCGCTAACGAGTAGCTAAATAAAAAAAAAGAAAAGTTTCTTTTAAAAACATAAAACTCTAAGTAGATTTCTAGGTTTTTTCGCTTTTTAAGAAGATACCCTGCAAGCACTCCCAAGCCTATTAAAAAAAAGCCTACAGTTGAAAGCATAAAAGGAGCTCCTAAAATAGCTCCAGTTCCTATTTCTTTTCCTCTTTCTCCTTCATAAAAAAATATTGAAACCAGAGGAATAATTGTTTCTGGAAGGGCCGTCCCAATGGAAGCTAATACACTTCCTACTACTGCTTGGGAAAGAGAAAGTCGTTCACCTAAAATTTCAATTCCATTAGTAAAAAGCTCAGAAGAAATAAAAATTAAAAAGAGAGAAACAATTAAAAAAATTATTTCCATTAGAAATTTATTTTTCTCTTGACCAATAAACTCTAACTAATTTATCTCCTTTAGACCATTTAAATTCTAATTCACCTTTGTAAGCTCTATAAATAGCTCTGCCAAATCTTTGAGCTAGCTGATCGGTGGTGGTTTCTATAACAGTGGTATCGTCTTGCTCATAAATACTAATAATCTGATGTAAAGGATTAAGACCCCTAGCTTTTTCATATTCATTGTTAATAAGTTTCATAATATCTTCTCTATGAGTTTTCCAGAAATTGCCAGAAAGATATAAATATCCCATAGCATACTGTTCTAAAGCTTTTCTACATCCTGGACAAATAATATGAGGAACATTTTCAGCCTCTTTTAACTCTTCATAAAGTTCGTCATCCTTAAACCATCTTTTGTCTTTAAATACAGCTTTACATCTAGGACATATAGCTTCGCCTGAGGGTGCAGATTTCATGGCATATGGGTCTTCACTAGTTTCAAATTCCCATGTATGGCGGATCCACTTATCTCCTTTTTTACTCATAAAACCTCCATTTTAAATTCTCGGAAATTTTCTAATTTAAAAATATAATTCCTTTTTAAAACCTTGTCAAAATTTCTTTAAAAATTTCTTTTTGCTTTTTCCAGTCACCGTAAAGTAAACCTCTTCCTAGAAGTTTATTTATAGTTTTCAAGAGAGAAACATCAAGTTCTCTAGGTTTTTCGCAAGAAAAGGGAGTCTGAGGAAGAGGCATAAAGGTGTGAGCGTGAATTATAGCTCCCATTTTAGTTAAATCTTCCATTGCTTTTATGGTAAGTTCTACATCTTCCTTAGTTTCTCCAGGTAATCCAAAAATAAAGTCTACTTTTGGCTTAAGTCCAGCTTTAACAGCAATCTTAACTGCTCTATAAACATCTTCTACAGTATGTTCCCTTTGACAAAGTTTTAAAATTCTATCACTTCCAGATTGAGCTCCAATAATTAAATTGTTATTATCGGCATATTCTTTCACTAATTTCACTGTTTCTTCATTTACATGTTCAGGTCTTACTTCCGAAGGAAAAGAGCCAAAAAAAATGCGTCCACTTTTAGGTTTTACCAAAGTTTTTAAATTTTTTAAAAGTTCTTTTAAAGCTAAAATATTTAAAATTTTTCCGTCTGAAGAGCCGTAACTAAAGGCATTAGGAGTAATAAATCTAAAATCTTTAATTCCCATTTTAAGCAAAAATTCTACCCACTTTAAAATATTCTCAATTGAACGGTGCCTTACTTTATTCCCAAAAATTCTCGGAGTTTGACAAAAAGCACACCTATAAGGACATCCTCGGGTAATTTCTATAGGACCAATTCGTTTATACTTAAGAGAAAAAGGAGGATAGTTGTTCAAGTCTATTGTTTCATAATTTCCAGTAAAAGTTAGCTTTTCTTTTTTTAAAAAAGCTATTCCTTTAACTTTATCTAAAGATTCATCTTTTAAAAGTGTTTTTAAAAATTCTGGTAAGCTTTTTTCTCCTTCTCTAACAAATACAAAATCAAAACCTATTTTTAAAGAATTTCTAATTTTTCCCGTAGAATGAGGTCCTCCAGCTATCAAAATAAGTCTATGTTTTTGAGTTTTAAAATGACTGTAAAAACATTTTATTATATTCTCAATTTCTAAAATCTGTAAAGTAAAAAAAGAAAAAGCTATAACAAGCTTTTGATGTTCTTCTAAAAGCGCTGAAGTTTTTAATACAAGATCTTCTTTTGTTTTTAAAAAATAAACTGGAACTTCTGATAAAACTTCTTCTAATTCTAAACTCCCTAAAAGCGCATTGAAACTATAACGATTAGTCTTAGAATCAAAAATAACCAAACCAAGTTTTTTCATAAGTTTAAAAGTTCGTCTACTTTTTGGTGGAAAAAAGGCCTGAATTCTTTTATTTTCTGATTTGTTCTATCTGGATGAACTCTATTGGTTAAAAGTACCACTATTAGGTCTTTTTTTAAGTCTATAAAAAATGAACAACCAGTAAATCCAAGATGTCCTATAGTTTCTAACGAAAATGCAGTCCCTAGAGCTGAATAACCATTCAAACTTCTACGCATAAAACCTAAAGAAAACTCAAAAGTTTCTTTTTTAAATTCCATAAAAAATTTTACTATCTCTGGAGATATTCCCCAAACTTCTCCTCTGTAAGTTCTCAATAAAAACTCTAAGATTTCTAAAATTCCATAAATGTTTCCAAAAAGCCCAGCAACTCCTGAAACTCCGTCAAGAATTCTTGTGTTTTCATCTTCTACCAAACCTCGTAAAATTTTTCTCGTCCATGGACAAATTGAAGTAGGTACAATGTTTTCTTGTGAAACCCCTTTTTTTAAAGGATTAAAGTCTAAAAATGCTTTTTTACTAAAAGGCACGGTCTTTTTAGCCTCTTCAAAAAGAACATCTAAACTTTTTCCATAAACGCTCTCTAAAAGAAAAGTTAATACTAAGTATCCAAGGTCAGAATATATAGCCTTTTTACCAGAAACATTTTCAAGCGGCATTTTTTCTATATCTTCTATAATTTTTTTTAACTTTGCCTCTCTTTTTTTATAAACATGTTTTTCCTTTAAAAAAGTTTGATAAAAAGGATGCCAAGGTTTAAGACCAGAAGTATGATTTAAAAATTTATACACAGGGATTTTTTTTAAAAAATTTCTTAAGTTTAAATACCTTCCTATAGGAGAAAATAGGTCAATTTTAGGGTCCTTAGAAAGAAGATACATAAAAGTAAAACTTAAAGCTAGTGGTTTAGTTAAGGAAGCTAAATCAAAAATATCTGTTTCTTCAAGTATTTCTAAAAAAGGAGTGACACACTTGTGTCCTTTTTTTATTATATATCTTTTGTTTTGATAAGAAATTCCTACTAAAGCACAAGGAAAAACTCCTTTCTTTATAGCTGAATCAAGTAATGAAGATATAGAAGAAATTAACATATAAAAAAATATTTTAAAAAAACTTTTTTAAAATTGTAGAAGGTCTGGAAAAGTTGAAATTATAAAATATTCTTATTTTTAACTCTTATCAAAACTTCTTCTATTTTAGTTAAAGAAATTTTTCGAATTTTAATTTCCAAGTTTCCATAGTGAAAAACTTCACCTTCAGAAGGAATTCTACCTATTAAAGAAAGAATAAAACCACCTATAGTTTCATATTCACCAGAAGGAATGGGTATTCCTAGAGCTTGAATTTTTTCTATTTCTGTATGTCCTTTAAAAATAAAAGTATCTTTGGATATCTGCTTGTATTCTGGAATATAATAGTCTAAAGCATCTCGAAATTCTCCCAAAACTTCTTCTATTAGATCTTCTATAGTTATAAGACCAGTAGTAAACCCATATTCATCTACCACTATTCCTATTTCAATTCCTTTAATCTGAAACTCACTTAAAACTTGATGAGCTAAAGCCATCTCTGGAATAAAAACAGGCTTTTTTCCAAATATTTTTAAAGGTTTTTCTTTTTCTAAGAAAGGTTTCCCTATAAGGTCTTGAACTTTTACGATTAGTTTGATTTTGTTTACATCTCCTTCATAAAGAGGTATATAAGAAAAATTATACTTTTGAGCAAATTCAAGAGCATCTTTAACCAAAGCTTCTATAGGAAGTCCTTTTATTTGGGAAGCAGGAATCATAACCTGAGAAACCTTTTTCTTAGAAAATTCAATAATTTTATGCATAAGTTCCTTTTCTTTATAGTCAATAGCTTCTTCATAAGATATAAATTCAAGAAAGATTTCTCTAAATTTACTTACCAAAAAAGGATTTTCAGAATTTCTTCTTTTAATAATCAAAGAACTTAACTTAGTATTTATTAAAACTGCAGGATAAAATAAAATTGAAAAAAAGTACAAAAGAGGTACTAAATATAGAATTAGTGGAAAGGCAATTTTTTTTCCTAAACTTTTAGGTAAAATCTGTCCAAAAAAAACAATACTTATAGGTAAAATGGTACTTGAAATAAGCATTCCTTTGGCTTGAAAAGACTTAATCAAAAAATAGGAGGTAAAAATACCATTGCCTGCAATACAAAGAGTCATTCCAAGCACAGTCGTAGTAAAGAGTCTTTCAGGATTTTCCAAAAATTTTAAACAAAGACGTGTTAAAACATTTTTAGGATAAAGAGCTTCTATAAGTGACTTTCCTGTAGAGATAAAGGCTATTTCACTTAAAGAAAAAAAAGCTTCTCCAAGTGTAAAAAAAATAAAAGATAACAAAGCCCAAAACAAAAAGTTTACACCTCCTCTACTTCAACCCAGAAAATTTTTCTTCCTTTCATTTTTTTTACAGTAAATTTATAACCTTTATACTCTATACTCTTCCCCTCTTCAGGAAGTTCTTGAAAAAGCATTAGAAGAATTCCACTTAAAGTTTTAAGGTCTTTAAATTCCTCTTCCGTAATTTCTAAGGATAAAACATTTTTTAAGTCTTCTAACAATACCTTCCCAGAAATTAACCACTTCTTATCTCCTAACTTCTGAATAGGTTCTGCTTTAGATTCTCTTTCTTCGTAAATTTCTCCAAACAGCTCTTCTAAAAGGTCTTCCAAAGTAACTAGCCCTTTTAAAATTCCATATTCGTCTATTACTAAAGCTATTTTTAAGTGTTTTTTTTGAAACTCAAAAAGAAGATCTCTAACTTTAAAACTTTCAGGAACAAAAAAGGCAGGTCTTACAAAATCTGAAAGTTTTTTTTCGAAAATTTTTCCATCTCCAAAACCTTTTATTAATTCCTTAGTATACAAAATTCCCAAAATTTCATCTAAGGTATTTTTATAAACAGGAAATTTGTTATAAGGTAAATGTTTAATTTTTTCTAAAAATTCTAAAGTAATAATCTGGTCATTAAAAGCCACGATTTCTGAGCGTGGAGTCATTATGGCAGAAACTGGAATCTTTTCCGAAAGAAAAAGCCCATAAATAAAGTCTTTTTCTTTTTGACTGATTTTTTTTTCTCTAAAAGCTATTTCTAAAGCATGAAGTATAGTTTTTTCTATCGAAACCAGAGAATTAGTTAAAAAATTAGGTTTTACAGGAAAAAGATTTCCAATTTTTTGATAAAGCAAAGTAAATACTTTTCTTAAAGGATAAAAGAAATTATAAAAAAAGTAAATAAAAGGAATAATTTTACAAATAAGTCTTGTCTTAAATTTAAAACCAAGAACCTTTGGAAAAAAATCTCCTATCCAGAAACTAATTAATGTAAAAATTACAAAAGCTACCTTTCTCCCTTCATCTTTAATTAAAATAGAAAAAGCATTTGAAAAACAAAAACTTGCAAAATAGTCTACTATCTCATTCCCAGCAATCAAAACAATTAAAAGTTCGTCAGGATTTTTGAATACCTTTAAGAATCTTTCAGAAATATTTAAACCCTTTAGTGAAGCTAATTCTATACGATTTAACGAAAAAATACTTGCTTCACTAGCAGAAAATATTATAGAACAAATAAGAAAAAGAAAAGTCAGAAAAAGATATATTTCTATCATTTTAAAAGAAAAACTTGAGTTTCATTTGGAAAAGAAAAAGAGAAAGTTTCTGGAATATCTAGAAGCTGTTTTAAAGGTTTATTAAATCTAAAAAAAATTATATCTGAATTCAAGGAAATTTCTTCTAAAGTTCCTGCCATTTCTTGCCAATTTTCTATCAGAACTTTTTCCGTAACTAGTAAAGCTTTCGGAAAGGGAACTTCGTCCCAGTTTAAATGAGGTAGTAAAATTTTCCAAGAAAATACTCTTAAGTTTAAATTAAAAAGGTTTTCAGAAAAAATAAACTCTTCTTTTGGATGTCTACCAAATAGTATTTTTTCAAAAGTTTCGTCTTCTCCAATAATTTTTTCTTGAAAAAACTCAGAAAGTTTCGCCTCTACTTCCTTCAAAGAATTTTCTACTTCGTAAAGAAAAAAATCTAACTCCTCAGCTAAAGAAAGAATTATTAAAGCCCTTTTTATTCTCAAAACTTCTTCAAAATTTTCATCTATTTCTTGGTTTCTTTTAAAGATAGAAAGGTATTCTTCTAAAGAATCTTCAGTAACCTTTTTAAACTGCATCAAATACTTAAGAGTTTCAGGGGTTCTAAAATTTAATCCCCATTCCTGTAAAAGTCTTACTTCCTTTTCTAAAACTTCCTCTTCCTTTTTAGATAGTTTTTTAATTTTTAAGTATTTAATCTTAGGTAAAAGTTGGTTTCTTTCCCAGAAATTAAATCTTCTATCTGAAACCGGAAGTTTTAACAAAAAAATTTGCGAAAAATATTCAAATGCTTTATGAAGTTTAGAAGGATATAAAAAAGTTTGAGGATATAAAAGAACTTTATCAGAAAACATTAACTTAAAATTTTTTCAAAAATATTTTTCATATATTCTAATTGTCTTCCATATTCTTCATCAAGTCTTTGTTTTATTTTATTCCATTCTTCTTTAAATTGTGGATGTTCCTCTATATTAATTTTAACCTGAGCTCCTATTTCATTAGAAATAGCTTGTTCCAAAGCCTCTACCCCTGAAGAAAATCTTTTAAGCAATTCTTTATAAATAGCTTGTTTATGTGAAAAATATTCTTTTAACAACTTTTCTACTCCCTGAGATAATTTATTTATCTCAGGAACATTTTTTAAAACTATATTAAGTCCCTTTAAAGCTTTTTTTCCGTCCTCTAACTGGTACTCGTTAAAAGGAAGTACTATATTTCTTAAAAATACCTTAACCATACTTTGAAGTATAATTTTTCTTTGGTCAGGACGTTTATTTTTCAAAAATTCTTTAACAACTTTCTCAAAGTCTTCTAATTCGTCTCTCAAAAACTTAGCTGATAATCTCTGAGCTTCTTCTTTAAGTTTTTCAGCTTCTAACTCTTCTTTAGAAGCTTTCCCAAGTTTTTCAGCCTTTTCCAAAGCAAGTTCTAAAGTACTCTTAATTTCGTCAGCCATTTCTTAAAAAACCTCCTTTTAAAAAGAATTTTTTTTAAAAAAGTTAACATCTAATAATGTTTTGTTCAAGATGGTTAGATAATAAACCTGTGATAATATCAAATTGAAACTCATCTTTTCTATATCTTACAAAATTTTTTTAAACCAATTTTTTAAAAGTTTAGTTAAATCTTTTCTTTCCCTCTGTTTTGAAATATCTTTTATTACTAGGTTACCAATTTTTTAAATCTTTTTAAATTAAAAAGCCAAAATTTATACTAATAAAAAAACTTCTCATTTAATGATTAACCTTAAATACAAAAACAAATTCTTGCGTATAAAAATACTAATTTGCTTTTATACCTACATTTTTGTAGAAAATCTAAAGTTATAATATAATATATTCGTGAAAATTTTTTTATCTTTTAACCAAATTTTTAATTCTCTTTTAGGTTTAGGTTGGTTTTTTTTATCTTTAGCCTTATTTTTAAAACATACTAAAGCCCTAGAGTGGTTAGGTTTTATCTTTATGTTTCTTAGTTTTATAATTTTCCCCAAGGTAATAAAAAGCAGTAATTTAGAATTTATAGCTAGTTTTTTTAAAAAATTCAAAATTTTGATAGTACTTTTAGGTACTTTTTTAGTTTCTCTTTTCTGGTTTGTAATAATAAGTCCTTATCCTCAAGCTTCTATTGAGGCTTTTTTGTTAAACTATTTTTTTCATATAATTGTTTTTTTGGTTTTTATTTTTTTAAGTTATTTTAAAGATTTTACCCAAAATTCTTTTTTTTGGATAATTTTAGGACTGTCTGTTGTTTTTTCTATAAGTTATCATTTAGCTTTTGTATTGTATAAATGCGAATTTAATTTAAAATGTTTTTTAAGTTCATCGTTTGTATATATTTCTGAATCTCTTTTAAAAGGAGTTGTTACAACTTCTGCACCTTTGGTATTTTCTTTTTTTATGTTCCTAGGGCTTTTTAAAGAAAATCTTTCCAAACAACGCTTTATTTACTTAATTTTGTCCTTAATAAGTTTAATTTTTTTAGTTTATATAGGAAGAAGGGCAGCTCTTCTTGGAATTTTTACAGGATACCTCATATTGTTAGTTTTTTCTGAAAACCAGATATTAAAAAGATATTTTTTGGCAATAATAGTATTAATTATAATTTTAACCACAGGTTTTCTTTTAACTCCTTATGGCAAAATAATAATGATTAATTCAAGAGATAATTTAACTTTACTTTTTTCAAAAGACCCGGAAAACTGGGCTAAATCAGGGTCTATGGGTATGAGGCTTTATATCTGGCCTATATACCTTAAAAAATCTTTGGAAGAACCTTTTTCAGGAACTGGACTTGGAAGGAAAGTTCAAAAAAAAGTTCTTTCTGAAACTAATAAAAAAGCGTTATCTTTAGAACATAGTCATAACCTTTTTTTAAATTTAGCTTTACAAGCTGGATGGCATACTGCTTTGCTTTTTTTAGTCTTTAACATCTGGACCTTAAAGAAAGCTTATTGTCTTTGGAAATTATCTAACGAAAACTTTTTTATGGCTTCACTTTTCCTTTTTTTAATAAGTTTTTTAATAATGTCTTTTTTGGAAGGAATGGAAGAAGGAACTCGTTTTACTACTTTTTGGATAGCTGCTGGTCTGGTATGGGGGTATGAACAAAAATATCGAGAAAAAGATAGCTTTTCTTCTTGATAGTTACGGCAATAGAAGACATTACCTTCAAATTTTGGCTTTAAGTGAAGCAAATTTTGACCCTAAAGTAATTACTTTTAAAGACCCTAAAGAAGGATATTTTTACGACAAAAGCTTAGCCGAAAAATACTTTATTGTCCTTCCCTTTTTAAGACATAAGGTAATGAAAACTTTTTCTTTAAAATGTGCTTTAACTCTTTTTAGAGTAATAAAAGAGGAAAACATTTGCGCAGTTCTTACTCATCGTTACAAACTTTTAAGATATCTTTGGTTTTGTAAATTACTTTGTCCTGAACTTAAAATTATTTTTCATATAGTTATTAAAGAAGCTATCAAAGGTTGGCATCAATGCCTGTTTTTCAAAATATTTAAAAGGTATATAGACAAGATTTTGGTTAACAGTAACGCTTTAAAGGAAGAACTAATAAATAAAAAACTTGTAAAAGATAAAGAAGTAGAGGTTTTTTTCTCCGGAGTAGATCTTTTAGAATTCGACCTAAAAATAGCTAAAGAAGAGGCAAGAAAGCTTTTAAAACTTCCAGAAAAAGATTTTCTTTTTGGTATGGTAGCTCAATTTAGAAAAGAAAAAGATCATAAAGGTTTAATAAAGGCTTTCAAGCTACTGAAAAACCAAGGATATAAATCTAAATTGGTTTTGGTAGGAGACGGACCAAATTTAGAAGAATGTCAGAAACTGGCTCAAGAACTTAATCTTAATAAGGAGGTAATTTTTTTAGGAAAGTTAACTTATACAAGAATACCTCTTTTTTTAAAAACTTTAGATGTTTTTGTTTACTCAAGTTTTAAAGAAGGAATGCCGATGGCAGTTTTAGAAGCTATGGCTTCTGGTCTTCCTATTATTGCTACAGATACAGAAGGCATTTTAGATATTTTTAATACTTCTCTAACTTTTGGAATTATTGTTCCTAAAGGAAATCCACAAATTCTAGCAGAAGCTATGGAAAAACTTTTAAAATTACCAGAAAAAACTAGGTACCTTTGGGGTGAAAAGGCTAAACTCAGAATAAAAGAAGCCTTCTCCGCAGAAATTCTTAAAAAAAGAACTGTAGAGCTTTTCGAAAAACTTCTTAGGTCTTAAAACTTTTTAAATAACAATTATGATTAAACCAAGCAGAAAGAATAAAAAGTCTTGTATACAAATTTTTAAAAAGCTTTTTATCTGAATTTTCTTGCAACTTTTGGTAAATTTTTTCTATATTTTTTCTATTCCAAAGCCTGCAGCTAAAAACTTCTTCTTTCACCTTGTCTTCCATTTTTTGAAGAAATCTATAAGCATCAAAACCATAAGAATACTTTCCCATCGCATCTGCATCAAGACCAAGTCTTTCCCTCAAAAGTTTTCTTAAAGGTAGTTTATTTTTAAAATTTTTTCTATCAAAAAGAACTTCTTCTTTAAGGTTTCCTATATATTGAGCTATTTCAGGATCTGTCCAAGGTAAAATTAAGTTAGCTTCAAATACTTCAGCAAAATTTCTAACCTTTCTTATTACCAAGTCAAATTCTACATTAGTTCCCCATATATCTGCTTTTAAGTCAAAATAATCCCAATCCTTTCTTTTTTGGTCTTCTTCTTTCCAGTATTTAAATACTGAAATAACCTCTGGATATATTTTTTTTGCCTCTCTTAAAGTAAACCCAGTTAACCCAATCATCTCAGAACGAGTTTTAGTAAGTTTCTGTAAAATATTTCCCGTGGGTAATAATTCAGATATAGGTCTTAAAAAACTAAATAAAAGATAATTTTTTTGTCTTTTATACTCTATAGCTCTGGGAACATGCCCAAAATAAATATCATTTCCACTTCCATCAATTATATTCGTATTTCTAAAATCAATTTGAGCTGCATAAATAGGATATACAAGAGATGTTCCATCAACACAGGGATGAGTTATATTAGTAAAATAATAATCAAATAAAGAAAGAAGTTCAGAAGTGACCTTTTCAGGTAAAAATAATTTTACATGTTTGAAGCCTAATTTTTTGGCAACTTCTGAAGCTACTTGACTTTCGTCTTTCCTGTCCCCTGTAGAAAGAGTAAGACAAGTTATTTTTTCTTTAAAATCTACAACTTCAGAAAGTGCAAGAGCAATAGTGTTGCTGTCCTTCCCCAAGCTCTGAAAAAGATAAATAGGACACTGAGGTAGTAAATTTTTTAAAACAGATTTTTTTAAAAGTTCTAAAAGATGCTTTTCGTCAAAGTTTTTTTCTTTTCTGTTTTTACTGTGAAAAGGAAATTGATGAGAGTAAAAGAATTTAAAACTTGAACCTTCGTTTTTTATTTCCAAAATATCTCCCACATTAAGGACAAAAATGTTTTCGTAAACAGTATAAGGAGTAGGAATTACCCCACTTAAGAGATAAAAAGACAACCCTAGAGTAGAAATTTTTAAGGGTTTTTTTACTTCAGGAGAATTTAAAAGGTTTTTAAGTGAGGTACTGTAAAGAAGATAGTCTTTGGTTTCTGAACAGTATATATAAACAGGTTTATCTCCTGCAAGTGGCCCTTCAAATTTAAAAGGCAATTCTTTTTTAGTAAGTTTTTTGACTTCCATACAATTTTTCAGTGTGCTTTTTTATTTTGCAAAATTTAAAATTAATTCCCATTTTAGTAAGAAAATTCAAAGGTTTAAAATGTAAACAATAAGAAGCAAAAAAATTTTCCCACACCTCTAACCAGTTTTCTTCTAAGTATACGAAAAAGCTAAATTTAAGCTGAGCAAGATCTTTTATTTGATAGTAAAAAGCAAACAAAGGATTGTTTAAAACTCTCGAAACATCAATAATGTACAAAACATCTGTTACCTCGTTTAAGTAAAAGTGGTTAAAATAGCAATCTTGATGAAAAAGATTGGTTTTATGAAAGTGTCCCAAAAACTTGGCTATTTTTTTTACTATCTCAAAAGTTTTTTGGGGTTCTTTTTTTATAATTTCAAGACATTGTCTACCAGGTATAGCTTTAGTTCCCACAAGAATTAAAGAATCTCTTTCAAAGAAAAAAATGGGTTCAGAAGTAGGAAATCCTTTATTCCAAAGAAGTTGAATGTTTTTCCACTCAGCTTTAGCTTCTTCAAAATAATCAAGATATTTTTTAACATATATTTTTAATGCATTCACTTGAAAACCTTTTACCTTGCGATAATGCTTTTGATGAGAAAAAAAAACAGGAAAAAAGTTTTCCAATTTTTCAAAAGATAAAAGTTTTTCTAAAAAAGAACTCTCTTCTAGTATTTTAAAATATTTAGTATTTACAATTATTGAACGAAAATTCACAAACTGAAAATTTTTTTTAATCATAAGCTAAAAATACTTTAAAATAAAACTTTTTAAAAATTTTTTAGTAAATTTAAATTCTTTTAAAATTTTGGGATAACATTTTAAAGCCTTTTTGTAAAATTGAAAAGCTTGTTTATAGTCTTTAAGCTGAACAAATTTAGAACCTATTTCCATAAATGCTCTAGCTTTAGCATAAGGTAAAAGTATTCTAAATTCTTCAGGAAGTTCTTGAAAAAGAATTTCTACAGAAACAAGAACAGATTCTACATAGTAATGACACATTTTTCTTAAACGCTGAGGATGTTCTCTTGTTAAACGAAGAGGTTCTTTTATTATAAAAGGAGGATTTAAAGCTAAAATTTTCCCATATAAAACCCAATCCTCTCTTACTTTAAGTAACGGATGAAAAACATAATTCTGTAAAATATTTTTTTTTAGCAAATAGAATGCCTCTGAAAATTTTCCCTGAAAATACAATTTTAATCTTTCTAGTGGATTTTGTGGAAGTTCTGGAAAATTTTTAAGTTTTATTTTTTTTCCTTTTACTATATAAGTAGCAAACAAAAAACATTCTTTTTCTTTTTCTTTAGAAATTATTTCCTCCATTTTTTTTAGCGCTCCTTCAACTAGAAGGTCGTCTGAATCAAGAAAAATAATATATTCCCCTCTAGCAATTTTTAGAAGAGTATTTCTTGCTTCTGCAACTCCTTTATTTTTTTCGTGTCGGTTTATAACTAAATTTTTTTTTGTTTTTTGAAGGTTTTTCAAAAATTCCCAAGTTCCGTCTGTTGAGCCGTCATCTACTACAACAATTTCATAAGACTTTTTGCAAGATTGTAAAAAAACCGATTCTAAGGTTTCTTTAAGAAGATTTTTACGATTATAAGTAGGTATTAAAATTGAAAAATAAGGATTTAACATACTTATTTATAAAAGTTTATATTAAAACAGGTTCTCCGTTTATTTCTTTTATTATTTTTTCAATTTCATAAGGAGAAAGCTCTACAACTGGAACTTCCTTCATTGCTTCACTAATTTTTTCCTCAATTACAGTTCCATGCAAGTGATCAGCCCCCCAAAGAAGAGCTACTTGTGAAAGTCCAATTCCTAAGAATACCCAATAAGCCTTTATGTGAGGAAAATTATCCAAAATTAAACGAGATATAGCTATGGTTTTAAGAATTTTTTGAGAAGAAGGAGAAGACAAGTGAGAAAGTTTAGTATTTTTGGGGATAAAAGGAAGCGGCACAAAAGCTTCAAACCCCCCCGTTTCCTCTTGGATTTCCCTAAGTTTTAAAAGATGCTCTATTACTTCTTCTTCTGTTTCAATATGCCCAAAAAGAAGAGTAGCATTACTTTTCAAACCTATCTGATGAGCAGTTTTAGCAATCTCTATCCAGCGTTCAGAACTTATTTTAGTAGGATATAGTTCTTTTCTTATTCTTTCAGAAAAAACTTCAGCTCCTCCTCCTGGAAGAGAATCAAGACCTGCATCTTTTAATTCTAAAAGAACATCTTTTACTGATTTGCCAGAAATTTTACTTAAAAAGTCTATTTCCACACAAGTAAAAGCTCTAACTCTAACTTCTGGTTTGCATAACTTTATTTTCTTCACTAAATTTATGTAGTATTCATAAGGAAGTTCAGGATTTAATCCTCCTACTATATGAACTTCCCTTAAAGAATTTTCAGAAGACAGGTTTTCAAGGATTCTTTCAATACTTAAAACATAAGCTCCCTTTTCTTTAGGATTTTTACGATATCCACAAAATTTACAATTTAATACACAAATATTTGTATAGTTAATATGTCTATTTATAGTGTAGTAGTATTTTTTTTGATGAATTTTTTCTTTAATTTCTAAAGAAAGTTTTCCCAGTTCAAAAATGTTTTCACTTTGATAAAGTTTAAGAAGTTCTTTTTTATTAAGATTCATAAGCTAAAATTTAAAATTAATATTATTATTTTTCTTTTAAAATGCAACAATAGTTTAAAAAATTTTAAAAAACTTGAAATGACAAAAGAAATAATTATTGGTTTTTCTTCTCATAGAATAGAAACTTTAAACACAGCTAAAAAGTTTATGCAAGAATCTGAATTTATTTTTCTTGAGGAACCTCAAAACGAACTTTTACAAAAATTTTTAAAAGACGAAATTTCCTTAAGTGAATATTTAAAAAATAAAGATTTTCAATTTCCGATATTTGCTGAAAAGCTGGCTAATCTGTTAAAAAATCTTTTTCGAAAAGGGAAGAAAATATTAGCTGTTGAGCCTTACTTAGAAAAAGTAAATCAGATTTATCAACTATTAGATGAAGGTAGAAGCCCTTCTGAAATTTTAGAAAATCAAAAATTAAGAAAAGTTTATGAAATGGAAAAAAAGGTCACGGGAGCACTTATAGAATTTTACATGGCCTCTTTAAGTTCGGATTTTAACAATCTTTTAGAAAAGGTAAAGATTTTTTCTAAATTTGATGCAGAAAGATTCAGACTGAGAGACACAATGAGAGCAGAAGCTATAATAAAAAATCTTCCGCTCTCAGGCAAAGTTTACATAGAAGCAGGAACTATTCATCTTTTTTTAAAAAAGTACCTTAGAACAAAACTCAAAAACAAATGGTCTGTAAAAAGTAAATACCTTTTAGAAGATATTGTTAAAAAAGAAACTAAAAGAAAGTGGCTATATCCTCCTGGTGAGCTTTTAACTTTGAGATACATTTTTAAATCTAAAGAAAATAGGGAAATTGAGAATCTTCTTTCTGCTCGGTCTCTAATTTATATTTTGCTTGTGGAAAAAGAAGAGAAGATCCCTACTGCTCAAAATCCTTTTCCTCATCTAAAGGAGGAAT
>JAUQQL010000040.1 GCA_030578315.1 Thermodesulfobacteriota bacterium
TTTCAAACTCTTCGTTAAAAAATAAAAAATGATTAGGGCCATTTTTTTTAGATAGATTTAAAGCTAAAAAACTTTTATTAAAAAGCTCTACAGCGGAACTTCCATCTT
Organism: Thermodesulfobacteriota bacterium; assembly: GCA_030578315.1. Lineage (GTDB taxonomy): Bacteria > Desulfobacterota > Thermodesulfobacteria > Thermodesulfobacteriales > Thermodesulfobacteriaceae > Thermodesulfobacterium. The sequence continues at coordinate 109 of JAUQQL010000040.1, forward strand.
CTGGATAAAAAGCTCCACCAATATTAATACAAACTTTTTCTATTTTATCTTCAATAATAAAAGGAATTTCAAAAATTCTAAAAATTTTTTCTATAATCCTAAAAACTTGCTTTTTGTCAACTCCTAAAAAAATAACCAAAAAATCGTCTGTACCACTTCTTCCCAGTAAAGCTTCCTTACCAAAGGTTTCAAAAAGCCTCTGGGCTACACTCTTAAGTAACTTATCTGTCCACCTAACTCCATACCAATTACTCAAAACTGTGAAATTGTATATGTCTATCATTAAAAAAGTAACGGAACTTTCAGTAAACTTTTCAATGTAAAATTGAGTACTCATAAGAAGAGATTTTAAGCTGTTAAGTCCAGTTATTCTATCTTTTTCTATTTCCATATCTACCTCTAAAGGTCTTTCTTTTATTCCAAGAGGATTAATTAAAAATAAATACCCTTCAAGGGTATCTTCTTTTTCTAAAAGAAAAGCATTTATTTCGCACCTAAAAGTTGTCTGATTTTTTTTTCTAAGAACTACATTTCCATGATACCATTTTTTAGTATTTAAAAAATGCCACATTTCTATAAAATATGGTTCAAACTCTAAACCTTTTATTAATTTTAAAAAACTGTGATTAACGATTTCAGATTCCGAATATCCTGTTATTTCATAAAATAAAGGATTTACAAAAACAACTTTTTTATAACTATCTAAGATTAGAACAATTAAACTTTTGGAATATTTAAATCCTTGAAGTAGTATTTCAAAGAATTTTAAAAAATTTTTACTCATAAAAGTTTTATTATATTATTTTTCAATTTAAAAAACAATTCAAAATTTTCAATCAGTTCTAATTTTTAAGCCCAACCTTGCTCTTCCTAAAAGCACTTGATTTCTTGTAATTATCTTTTTTAATTTTTTATTCTACTCTCCTCCCCATTTTCTTTCGTATCCTTGATTACCAAATACAGCATTCTTTTAGTTCATAGTTCTCCCTTTCATAGAAATTTATTCCCACCACGGCAGGGGTTTAGGAAGTCCCTATAGTAAGGATTGCCTTTCAGGACCTCCAAGGCAGCACTATTACAGCCCTTTAGTCTCTCAAGGTGCCTTCTTATTAGCATCTCAAGGACTTTCTTTTTCGCAGTGGTAAGTTTTAGCCCCAAGAGAGACGCTCTCTTGAAGATGTTCTTTGCTGAATTTACTTGTGCACTTGTTTTTTGCCAAAAAGTTTGCATTCAAACTCCTCTGCGCTTTTCCCTGGATTTACTTCAATGACCTCTATGCCATATACCTCCTTGCAGTTTCTTTAGCTTTTCTTTAACATACTTCTTGCCCAAGTTCTGAATCAGCCTGTTTAACCTCTTTGATAACTTCGGACTTCTGAAGTCTAGCTTCTCTACCACTATCCTCTTTGGTCTGTGTACGTCTATTAGCCTGTTGATATACCTGTTTATCTCACTTTTCAGAAACTCCCTAAACTTCCTCACTATCTCTTTGTATTTCCTGTCTTTAGAGGGTTTTAGTTCTTTCTTCTGAAGCTCTGCAAGCAGATTGGTTATCTTTTATCAAAGCTCTCTAAAAACTCAAAAAAGCTTCTTCCTATAAGGTCTCCTTCGCTACTTGCTATCAAGGGCTTTACTCCTTTCCTATATCTATGCCTATGCTTTCTTTTACTGGAATGTATCTGTCTTTCTTATCTTTTATTCTCTTGACAAGCAAAACCTTCAGCTTTCCATCCTCTTCTATAAGTTGGCAAAAATTGAGAAACTCTCCTTCAAGACCTTCTACATATCTGTTTGCTTTGAGTAGAATGTAGACTGGTTTTCTTTGGTCAAGAGTGCATACCTTTAACCCGTAGTCAAAACTTTTGCTATGAAAATTTCTCTCAAGCACTGCTACCTTTTGGTCTAAGTGCATGACTATCTGCTTAAAGGACGGCTTTCTCCATCTGTGGAATAGGTGCTTGAATATCTTTCTTGCAAGTTTCATATCCTCTTGGTTTATCCACTCCTTTGGTGGTGTTTTCAGAAATCATCCCTTAAAGCTGTTAATGTATAGCAAAGCCCTTTTTCCTGGTAGGTTTGAGTTTATAACTATTTCTCTGAACCTGTTTGCAAGATTATAAGTTCAGCTTTCAAAAATGGATAACCACTTATCATAAGCATGTTTGTATCTTTCAGATAGCTTGCTTGGTATTTTGCTATTTTACTTGCGGTTTTTCTGTATTCTTTGAAGAGGATTAAGAGTTTGTCCTGTTTGTTTTTGTTAACATATTGAGGATATTCTCCAACTGCTATAAGTTTATTTGGCATTTTCTACTATCTCCTTTATAATTTTTTGTTTTTCTCTTAGCTCTGCGAAGTCCATAAAGCTTTGCCGCAAAACTACAAATAATCACTACAAAATCTTGTATCAGGTCTTCCTTTTCATCTTCTGCACTATTTTACTACTTCTATAGTTTCCCCATGTTCTTCAGCAAGTAGTTTTTAATACACAACCTCAATTTACAAATATACCAATTTAAAAAAATATGTCAACTAATTAATTGTATAAGTCAATATGATATTAGACTAGATCGCTAACTCAGTATTATATATTTTTAATTTGACAAATTTCGAAAATTGGATTAAATTTTTTAAAAAATTTGAAAATTGTTTTAATGGGGCAAATTTTATGAAAAAAATTATTTCATTTTTTTTAGCAATTTTTTTTACTTTAATTTCGTCAACTTTAATTTTTGCTCAAGAGAGTTCTAAAAAAATTCTTATTTTACCTTTTGAAATCTACGCACAACAAGATTTGTTATATTTAAAGTCTGCCATTCCTGAAATGTTAGCTAGCAGACTCTTTATTCCTTCAAAAATTGAGATAATAGAATTTGAAAAGGTTAGTTCATTACTTAAGGAAAGTAAAAGTTTAGATAAAGCTAAAGTTCAAGAATTGGGAATTTCCTTGAAAGCGGATTATGTTATTTGGGGAAGTTTAACTGTGGTTGGGGACATGGTAAGTATAGATGCTCAGGTTTTAGATCTTAGTCAAACTAAAAAGCCTGTTCAATTTTATCAAGAAATTAAGGGACTTTCAGAGATTATTCCTCAACTTTCTCGCTTTGCCAAGAAAGCTAAAAGTTACATAGAGGGGAAAGAAGAAGACTTTTACAAAGAAGAAGTAGCTTCTTTTTATCCCTTTTTAAGCACTTTTTCTAGAGCACATCCGGAAAGAAATTTTTATTTAGGTAGTTATTCTCCTTATCCTGGGACCGTGGCTTACGGCCTTCCTTCTCCTCAGATTCAAGAACAAAAACCTAAAATTACCAAGGCCAAACCTCGTTTTTCTTACGACGAAGATGAATCTTTAACTAAAAATTTAGTTATAGACCTTTCTAAACCTCAACCGGTGATAGGATGGGCTGAAGAAAAAACTTCTACAAATGCTTCTGAGCCAGTTACTGCAGTTTCCTATAATCCTCAACCTTATTCTTATTTTTCGAAAATTTCTTTTCAAGAAGAAAAAGGATTTTTAGAAAAAATCTGGGATTCTATCTGGCCTTTTAAAAAAAGAGAATCTTATCCTTTATCTCCTCCCCCTCCTCAAACCTTACAATCTCATCCACCAGTTTCTACTTCCTCTTCTCAGACCTTTAAAGCTCAGACTCCAGTTCAAGCTACTCCTCAAACTATTTATCCTTCCTCTTCTCAAGACTTAAAATCTGAAACTTTAAAAGAAAATCCGTGGCAGTGGAATTAAAAAATTTTTTAACAAGTTAGATGAAAAGCTCCTGCTAAAGCTTTTTGCTGAGTATAAAGATCGTTAAATCTCTTTACTGCTTGAGAAGTAGGATATTCTTCTAAAAGAATACCATTTTTCTTAGCTTCTTCTCTTACTTCAGAAGAAACCTTCATCAAACCATATGCTCCTGTTCCTACTATCAGATACTCTACTTTACTTTCCCAGACTTCTTTTAAGTCTTCTACCTGTAAAATATGTCCTTCCTTTCTCCACCAAGAAGAATTAATGTATTCCTTACCTTCTTTAGAAATAATTATCAAGTCTTTTGTATATTTCTGGTTTTTAAAAACTAAGCTACCAAAACTATAGTGAGAAATCATCTAAGCTGCTAAAATAGCCTCCTCTTCTTTTTTTAAAGCTTCTGTCCTGTAGTGAGTAATTAAAAGATCTATAAATTCGTCTAAACTTCCGTCCAAAACTTCAGGTAAATTATATACAGTAAAAGCAATTCTGTGGTCAGTTACCCTGTTCTGTGGAAAATTGTAAGTACGAATTTTTTCACTTCTTTCTCCTGTCCCTACCTGAGCTTTTCTTTCTTGCTGTAATTTCTGATTCTGTTCTTTTTGATAAAGTTCATAAAGTTTAGCCCTTAAAATTTTTAAAGCTGTAGCTTTATTTTGATGCTGACTTCTTTCATTTTGACAAGTTACCACAATTCCTGTAGGAAGATGAGTAATTCTTACAGCACTTTCAGTTTTATTAACATGTTGACCTCCGTGGCCACTTGCCCTCATGGTTTCAATTTTTAAATCTTCAGGACGAATTTCTACTTCTACTTCATCAACCTCTGGTAAAATAGCTACTGTAACTGTAGAAGTATGAATCCTACCCGAACTTTCAGTAATAGGCACCCTCTGAACTCTGTGAACTCCGCTTTCGTATTTAAGCCTACTGTATGCTCCCTTCCCTTCTATTTTAGCTATAGCTTCTTTGATTCCACCTAACCCTGTCTCGTTAAGGTCTAAAAGGTCAAATTTCCAACCCTTTCTTTCTGCATATCTTTGATACATTCTTAAGAGCTCTGCAGCAAACAGAGCTGCTTCTTCTCCTCCAGCTCCAGCTCTAATCTCTAAAATTACATTTTTCTCGTCATTAGGGTCTTTAGGAAGTAAAAGTAAAGGAAGTTCTTTTTCAAGATACTCTATTTTGTTTTCTAAAACCTTGATTTCTTCTCTAATAAGTTCTCTCAATTCAGGTTCTTCTTCAGTCTCTAAAAGTTTCTTGTTTTCTTCTAACTGCAATAAAGCTTTTTTATAATCTTGATAGATCTTTACCACCTCTTCTAATTCTGCATGTTCTTTAGCTATTTTCGTATAAAGTTCTCTATCAAGAATTACAGAATGGTCCCCTAATCTTTCACTAAGTTCTTGAAACCTTTTTTCAAGAGCGTCTAACTTACTCAAATAAAACCTAGCTAAGCTCATAGTTCCTATTCCGCCTCTTGTTTTTCATAAAACTTAGCATATTTTTTCTTAAATTTTTCAATCTTACCCTCGGTATCTACAAACCTACTCTCACCTGTAAAAAAAGGATGACATTTAGAACATACTTCTACTTTAATTTCAGGTTTTGTAGAACCGACTTTAAACTCGTTTCCGCAGGCACATCTTACTAAAGCTTCATTAAAGTACTTAGGATGAATATTTTTCTTCATAACCACACACCTCTCTCTTTTATTATTTATTTTTTAAAATTTTTTAAAAAAATTTAAGAAACAAAAGATCCAGCTATCTCAGGAGTTATAATCCAACTAATACCCCATTTTAAATCTTTTTTTTCAAGGCAAATTACTGCTCCCTGTCTAAAATTTATTACTTCCTTATCAGGATTACCGATTAAAAGCATACTTGCTAATCTAGCTAAATGAGGAAGATGTCCAACCAACATAACCGAAACATCCATTTTTTCTATTTTTTGTATCCATAAAGAGATATCATCTAAAGGATTTAAACCTTCACTTTCTACTTTTCCTTTCTCAGGTTTTAAGTATTTTTCCAAAATCTCAGCTGTTTGAATAGCTCTAAGTTTCCCGCTGTGAAAAATTTGATAAATTTTTAGATTAAGTCTTGCAAGTGCTTTTCCTACAGCTTCTACTTCTACTTTTCCTTTCTCACTTAAAGGGCGCGCAGGGTCTTCTTTTTCAGACTTAGGTATACCGTGTTGGACTAGAAAAAGATACATACTAAATATATTTGTTTTAAAAAATATTTAAAATGCGCCCCCGGAGGGACTCGAACCCCCAACCTACGGCTTAGAAGGCCGCTGCTCTGTCCTGTTGAGCTACAGGGGCAATTTTTTTCAAAAATTTAAATTTAATCTAAATTTTAATTTTGACAAGAGTTTTTTTTGCTATATAATAGAAGTACTATGGAAATTACTTTAGATCTTTTTTTTGAAAACTTGGAAAATGAAAAGATAGTCGAACTTTTTATTAAAGGACCTATTTGGGAACCATTAAAAAAACTTAAAGAATTCTTAAATGACACTGTTCCTGAACTTCAATTAAAAATTCCCTTAAGAGAACCACTTTCTAAGAGCGTTTTTGTAACTGTTGAAGGAGAAGTAATTCCTTTTGAGGAACTAGAAGAATTTGAGGGAAGCTACTATTATCAAGGAAAAAAGGTTGAAGGAGCAATTTTTTATGCTGGAGTTGTACTTATGGACAAAAAAATTCACTTTGAAACTGGGGTAAAGGTAGAACCTTTTGCCATCATTAAAGGCCCCTGTTACTTTTCTAAAGGAACTGAAATCAGACATTCTGCCTACTTAAGAGGAAGTATTTATACTGGTGAAGCAGTTGTTATAGGACATACAACAGAAGTTAAAAATAGTATTTTTTTAGCTTGGGCTAAAGCAGCTCACTTTGCTTATGTAGGAGATAGCATCCTTGGAAAAGGAGTAAATTTAGGAGCAGGAACTAAATTAGCCAACTTGAAATTTACTCAGAGAAAAATTACTTTTAAAATTAATGGTCAAACCGTATTTACGGGCTTAAAAAAAATGGGTGCTATACTAGGAGATAAAACTCAAACAGGATGTAACAGTGTTTTGCAACCTGGTACTTTGATAGGAAAAAATTCTTATATTTATCCTTGTTCCTCTGCAGGACCAGGATTTTTTCCTCCTCGCAGCAAAATTAAGAAATCAACTTATCAAACATAAAAACCTTAAAAACAAAGGAGGTAGACTTTCGTGAAAAAACTAAAACTTATAGTTCTTTTTTTAGTAACATTGTTTTTTCCTTTAAGTCTTTTAGGAGAAGAAAATAATTTAGTTGCAGAAGTAGGAACCTACAAACTTTTTCAAGAAGAACTTAACTTCTTACTAGAAGAAGAGCCTCAACTTCGTCAAATTTTAAAAACTAAACCCGAACTAAAAGACGAAGTATATAAAAGTTTAATAGAACGTTGGGTTAATATAACACTGCTTTCTTTACAAGCCCAAAAGGAAGGTTTAGATAAGGAACCTCAAATTCAGAAAAGGTTAGATGAATTAAAAAAAATGTTTTTAGCTGAGGAATACTTGAAACATAAAATTGGAGAAATAAGAATAGAAGAAAAAAGTTTAAAGGAGTATTATGAAAAAAATAAAAATAAGTACAAAACTCCAGAAGGAGTTAAAGTAAAACACATTTTAGTTTATGTACCAGAAAAAGCAGACAATGCTACTTTTCAAAAAGCCTTAAGTAAAGCTAATCAAATTTACTCTAAGATTTTGAAAGGAGCTAATTTTGAAGAAATGGCTAAGGTATATTCAGACGATACTGCTTCTAAGGTAAAGGGAGGAGACTTGGGAATTATAAGAAAAGGAGAAACAATTCCTGAATTTGAGAGAGAAATTTTTAAATTGAAGGTAGGAGAAATTAGTAAACCTATAAGGTCTCCTTATGGTTATCACATAGTAAAGGTAGAAAAAAAGGTTCCAGCTGAAATTTTATCTTTTGATAAAGTTAAAAACTTAGTGGAAGAAGATTACCGAAGAGAACAAGAGAAAATTTTAGTAGAAAATTTAATTAAGGAACTCCGTCAAATTTATCAGCCTAAGATCTATTTAGAAACTATTAAAAAAGAAACCTCTGATGGAGCTAAATAGAGTATATTTAGAAAACAAGTGGAAAGCTTACCTACAATATCCCTCTAAGACTCTATTTTTGGACATAGAAACTGAAGGTTTATCAAAAGATAGAAACGAAATTACCATAATTGGAATTTTTAAAAATGGATGCTATTACCCTTTTATTAATGGTTTTAATTTAGAGAAATCTTTGAACTTCTTGAGTTCAACTCCAATCTGGGTAACCTTTGGAGGAGAAAATTTTGATTTACCTTTTATAAAAAAGAAATTTCCCTTTCTTAAAACCCCTTATATGCATCTGGACTTGTATTATTTGTGTAAAGAGATAGGACTAAAAGGTGGTCTTAAAAAAATTGAAAAACTTTTGGGAATTGCAAGAGAAACCGAGGGCTTAAACGGTTACGACGCTGTAAAACTTTGGGATAAATGGCAGAAAGAAAAAAATAAAGAAGCTTTAAGAAAGCTTATTCTTTATAACAAAGAAGATGTGATAAACTTAAAAAAAATTTTAGACTATTTTATTTTAAAACACTTCAAAAATAAAAAGGAGGTAGAATTGACAATATGGTAAAGTTTAGAAATTATTTTCTGATAGTCTTTATAGTGATATGCAGTTTTATTTTAGGTTGGGGTGGTAAACAGCTTTGGTATAAATTTCACAATAAGAATTTAGTAGCTGAGGAAAAGACTAGTTTAACTTCTGAAAGTTTAAGCATGGCTCAAAAACTTTCAGAAGCCTTCTCTCTTATAGCTGAGAAGGCAGCTCCTGCGGTGGTTTATATAGAAACTGAAAGAGTTATCACTTCTCCTTTCAGACAGATACCTCCTATGGAATTTTTTGGGGATGAATTTTTTAAACGTTTTTTTTCTCCTCCAAGATATAAAGAAAGAGGAGCAGGTTCAGGTTTTATTTTATCTAAAGATGGATATATTGTTACGAACAATCATGTTATAGAAGGGGCTCAAAAAATTATAGTTAAGTTAGTAGACGGAAGAACTTTTAAAGCCAAAATTATAGGCACAGACTCCTTTTCAGATGTAGCGTTACTCAAAATAGAAGCTGACAATCTTCCTGTTTTAACCTTAGGTAATTCTGACCTATTAAGAATCGGTGAGTGGGTTATTGCTATTGGTAATCCATTTGGTTTAACGCATACTATTACTGTTGGAGTTATAAGTGCTAAAGGAAGAAGTGGAATAGGAATTTCTGATATAGAAGACTTTATACAAACAGATGCAGCTATAAACCCAGGTAATTCTGGAGGACCTCTTATTAACTTAAAAGGAGAGGTAATTGGTATGAATACAGCTATATTTACTCGTTCAGGTGGTTACATGGGGATCGGCTTTGCTATTCCTATTAACATTGTAAAAACTGTAGTGGAACAATTAAAAACCAAAGGTAAGGTAGAAAGAGGTTGGCTAGGAGTAGTGATTCAAGACTTAACTCCAACTTTAGCTGAAGAGTTAGGGCTTAAAGTAATGGAAGGAGTAGTAATTACTGAAGTTATTCCAGATTCTCCCGCTTCTAGAGCTGGTCTTAAAGAAAAAGACGTAATTGTGGCCATAAATAAAAAACCTATCAAAAATGCTTCTGAACTTAGAAGTTATATTCTTCTTACAAAACCTGGAACAGAAATTGTCCTAGACATTATTAGAAACGGACAAAAATTGGAATTTAAGGTAGTAATAGAAGCTCCTAAAAAAGAAGTTCTAACTTCTAAAAGAGAGTTAGAACAATTAAACAATTTTCTAGAAGAACTGGGATTTATGGTAAGCAATATAACTCCTGAAATACAAAAAAAATATCGTCTTCCCTCCACTCAAGGAGTTGTAGTGGTTGAAGTTATTCCTGAAAGTCCAGCCGATTATGCTGGTCTGTCTCCAGGAGTTATTATTGATGAAGTTAATAGAAAAAAAGTCAAAAATCTAATAGAGTTTTATCAAGCTTTAAAACCTTCTCTCCAGAGTAAGAAAGTTCTTTTAGGAATTAAAACCCGTTATGGAAGACAGTTTATTACTTTAAAACTAGACTAGGATGAAAAAGTCTTTTATTTTTTCATTTTTTCTTTTACTTTTTCTTTGGATAAAACCTATTAACTCTGAAGTTATAAATCAGATAGTAGCTGTGGTAGGAGAGGATTTTTTAACTTTATATGAACTTGACGAACTTTGTAAACCTTATTTTGAAAAATTTATTGAACCACAATTTTCTTTAAAGGAAAAAGAAAATCTTAAAACCCAAATTAGAAAAAAGGTTTTAGAACAATGGATTGAAGAAACGGTAATTAAAAGAGAAGCTCAAAAGTATGGAATTTCTGTATCAGATAAAGAAGTAGAGGAATATCTTAATTTTCAAATTAAAGAGTCTGGGGGAAAAGAAAAATTGGAAAAACTTCTTCAAAAAGAAGGATTGAGTTACGAAAGTTATAGGGAAAAACTAAAAGACGATCTTTTAAAGATTAGATTTCTTCAGTGGCAAATTAGAGAAAAAATTTTAATAACTGAAGAGGAATTAAAAAAAGCTTATCAACAAGAAATTGAAAAGTATGAAAAAACTCCTCAATTTCTTGTTTCTATTTTAACAATTGATGGGGAACAACACTTAGCAGAAACTATTTATAAAGAACTTTTAGAAGGAAGTTCTCTGGAAGAAGTTTCTCAAAAATACAAAAATTCCATTCACTATCTTAAAGAAGTAACCTTTAAAGAAGACGAAATAGCTCCCGAACTTTTAAAAGAATTAAAAAGTCTTAAACCTGGGGAGTTAACCTCTCCCTTAAAAAGGGAAAAATCTTACCAAATAATAAAGTTAATTAAAAAAACTGAAGGAACCCCCCCTTCTTATGAAGAACTTAAAGAAAATCTTTATCAACAATTATTTTGGAAAAAATCTCAAGAGTTTGTAGAAAAATGGATCAAAGAACTTAAAGAAAAAAAGTACATTAAAGTATACCTTTAAAAATGTTTTTTGTCTCGGAGGCTTATGTATTAAACAAAGAAAAATATGGAGAATACGATTTATTAGTGGAATTATTAACACCTTCCGGAAAAATTTTATCTATAGCTAAAGGTGCTCAAAAAAGTAGAAAAAGATTTACAAATGTGTTAGAAGAATTTAATTTAATTCAAGCTCACTTTAGAAGGAAATTAAAAGAGACCATACCTATTTTAGAAGTTGCCGACCTTATATATATTCCTGAAAATTTGAGAAAGGAATATTCAAAATTTGTTCTTTTTTCTTATATAAACGAAGTAATTTCTAAGTTAAGCTATCCAAGGTTAGAAGTTGAATACTTTTCTTGGCTTAAAAAATTTTTAAATTTTGTTAACGAAGTTTTTTTAGAAGATAAACCTAAAGTTAAGTTTTTAAAGGTTCTCAAAGCTTATTTTGACTGGAATTTTCTTAAATTTTCAGGTTGGGAACCTCAACTTTACTTTTGTGTTAAGTGTAGTAAAGTACCTCAAAGGCTTTATTATCTTTCTCCTTCTTCTGGAGGAATTTTGTGCATAAATTGTAAAGATAATCAAAGTTTTTTAGTAATTAAAGAAGTTGTTGAAGTTTTAAGAAATTTTATTAAAATGCCAATAAATTTAGAAGGTTTTTTAAAAATTGTTTCTTTCCCAGAATTGGAGACTATAACTAATATAGCGGAGGTGTTTTGGAGCTACTTTTTAACTTATGAAATAAATTCCTTAAAAATTTTAAAAGAAGCCCTATCTAATGGAAAAGTATTTTAAGAATAAATTTTTAGAAGAAAAACAGTATGTTTTAGAGAGTTTAGCTGCAAAAGAATCCTGGCGATTGTTTAAAATTATAGCTGAATTTGTAGACGGTTTTGAAATCCTTCCTAAAGTTTATCCTGCAATTACTATTTTTGGTTCTTCTAGAACTCTTCCCGAACATCCAGACTATTGTAAAGCTGAAAAATTAGGTCGTCTACTAGCAAAAGCTGGTTTTTCAGTAATAACTGGTGGTGGTCCTGGGATAATGGAAGCTGCCAACAAAGGGGCTTATGAAGAAGGAGGATATTCTGTAGGAATAAATATAAAACTTCCTTTAGAACAGGAAGCTAATCCATATACTAATATTAAGTTAGAGTTTAAGTATTTTTTTGTAAGAAAAGTGATGATGGCTAAGTATTCTGTAGCTTTTGTTTTCTTTCCTGGAGGATTTGGGACTTTAGACGAGATGTTTGAAATTTTAACTTTAGTTCAAACTCGTAAAATAAGGCCTATTCCTATAGTTCTGGTAGGAAAAAATTTTTGGGAACCTCTTTACCAGTGGTTTGAGAATTTTCTTGTGTCTACTAACAAAATCTCTTCTTGTGATTTGGAACTTTTTAAAATTTTAGAAGAACCAGAAGAAGTTGTAACTTACATAAAAGATAAACTCTGGTTATAGAGCATGAAGCATCTTTTAGACATAGCAAGCTTATCCAAAGAAGAAATTGAGGAGCTTCTTTCCCTAGCTGAAAACTTAAAAGAAATTTTATCCCGTCCCATTCCCAAGGTACCAACTTTAAGAGGAAAATTAATTGCGCTTCTTTTTTACGAAGCTTCAACTAGGACTCGTTTTTCTTTTGAAAGAGCTGCTAAGATACTATCTGCAGATACCATGACCTTTACAGGTAAAGGAACAAGTATCGAAAAGGGCGAAACTCTTTTAGATACAGTTAAAAATTTGAAAGCTATAGGAACTAATTTATTTGTAATAAGGCATCCGCTTTGTGGAGCTCCCCATTTTTTAGCTAAACACATAAATCTTCCTATTATTAATGCAGGAGATGGAACCCATGCTCACCCTACTCAAGCACTTCTTGATTTGATGACAGTAAAGGAAAAATTAGGAACTCTCTCAGGTTTAAAGATAGCTATAATAGGAGATATAAAGCATAGCCGAGTTGCTCACTCTGACATACTAGCCTTTCAAAAAATGGGTTCTACAGTATATGTTTCTGGACCGGGATTTCTCTTACCGGAACCTAAAGAAGAAGAGTATTTTAGGCTAAACTCTAAGTCTTTTAAAGTTTGTTATAACTTAAAAGAAGCTCTTGAAAATGCAGATGTGGTCATAGCCCTTAGAATTCAGAAAGAAAGACACGGAAAAACACTTTTACCAAGTTTTTATGAATATCACGAATTCTTTGGTCTTAAACTAAACTACTTAGAATGGATAAAAGAAGGAGCACTTTTGATGCACCCAGGTCCTATAAATTGGGGAGTAGAACTTGCTCCGGAACTTGAAAAGTATCCTTTTCAAGTAATATTAGACCAGGTAGAAAACGGAGTAGCAATTAGAATGGCTATTTTGTTAAGACTTTTAAGCGGTGAGTAAGTATTATGAAAATCCTTATTAAAAAAGGAAGACTAATTGACCCCTTGCAAGGTTTAGACATGATAGGAGACCTTTTGATAGAAGAAGGAAAAATATTGGGTTTTGAAAGAAACATAGAAATTTCTGAAAAAATGGAAATAATTTTTGCTGAAAATCTTTGGGTTTTGCCAGGACTTATAGACATACATGTTCACTTAAGAGACCCTGGAGAAGAATGGAAAGAAGATATATCTTCAGGAACTTTAGCTGCACTTTATGGAGGGGTTTTAAGGTTAGCTTGTATGCCTAATACAAAACCTCCTAATGATTCACCAGAAATTACTGCTTATATAATTAAAAAAGCTAAAGAAAAAGGATGGATTAAAGTTTTACCTGTTGCTTGTATTACTAAAAACCAAGAAGGAAGGGAACTTACGGAATTTGGAAGACTTAAATTATCGGGAGCAGTAGCTTTATCTGACGATGGAAGATGGGTTCAAAATTCAGAGGTAATGAAAAGAGCTTTACGGTATGCTAAAAACTTTGACCTACCTATTATTTCCCACTGCGAAGACCACACCTTAACCGAAGGAGGTCAAGTAAATGAAGGAAAAATGTCTGCCAAACTGGGTTTAAAAGAAATTCCTGCCTCTGCTGAAGTAATTGCAGTAATAAGGGACATACAATTAGCTAAAGATACTCAACATCCTGTTCATTTAGCTCATCTTTCAACAAAGGAAGTTCTTCCTTTTTTAAGATGGGCTAAGGAAGAAGGTATTCCTTTTACTGCAGAAACTTGTCCTCATTATTTTACTCTTACTGAAGAAGAAGTAGAAGATTATAATACTTTAGCCAAGGTTAATCCACCTTTAAGGACAAGAGAAGATGTTGAAGCTATTAAACTTGCTTTGAAAGAAGGTCTTATTGAAGTCATCTCAAGTGACCACGCCCCTCACAGTGAACTGGAAAAAAATGTAGAATTTGAACTGGCAAGTTTTGGAATAATAGGTTTACAAACTTTGTTACCACTTTCTCTTGAATTAGTGAGAGAAGGAATACTAAGTCCCTTAAAACTTGCAGAATATCTCATCCTTAATCCATCCAGAGTACTAAAAATAGAACCCCCTAGTTTTAAAAAAGGAGCTCCAGCTGAAGTTATTTTAGTTTCTCCAGAAGAAAAGTATCTTTTAACTGAAGAAATAATTAAATCAAAAAGCAAAAATACCCCCTTTCTTAATAAAGAACTAAAAGGAAGAGTTAAAAAAGTAATTTTAGATAACCAAATTTATGATTTGAGTTAAATTAAAAACACCTTTTCTTAGAGCAAAATGTTTCATGTTTACACTCTAGGAACTTCAAATAGAAGTATTGAAGAATTTTTGGAAATCTTAAATTTTTATCAAATTTCTGTTATAGCTGATGTAAGAAGGTGGCCTGTTTCTCAAAGATTTCCTCATTTTAAAAAAGAAAATCTAAATAAAATTTTGGAAAAAAATAATATTTGTTACTATCACTTAGAGAACTTGGGAGGATATAGAATAGAAAACTATGAAAAATATATGGAAACAGAAAAATTTATAAGAGCCTTGGAAGAACTTATAGAAATTATAAAACATGGACTAACCTGTATAATATGTGCTGAAAGGTTTCCTTGGCAATGTCATAGAAGATTTATTTCTTTAGCTTTAGAGAAAAGGAAAATAGAAGTTTTACATATACTTGAAAAAGGGAAGTTATGGAAACCTAAAAAGCTACTCTTTTGAGATAAAAGCTACAAAAAAGCTTTAAAGGGGGCGAAAATAAATGGTAGAAAAAGTAGTAAAGGGTAAAATTTTAAGAGTTGTAAAAGGAGACATAACGGAAAGAGATACAGAGGCTATAGTAAATCCTGCTAATAATTATTTAAAGCATGGCGGAGGGGTTGCTGGAGCTATTGTTAAGAAAGGCGGACAAATTATTCAAGAAGAATGTGACAAAATTGGATATGTAGAAACTGGAAAAGCTGTTATAACTACAGCAGGTGCTCTTAAAGCTAAGTATGTAATTCATGCAGTAGGTCCCAGATGGGGAGAGGGTGAGGAAAGAGAAAAGCTTTCTTCCGCAGTTTTAAATAGTTTAAAACTGGCTACTCAGTATAATTTAAAAAGTATTTCTTTTCCAGCTATTAGTGCAGGTATATTTGGAGTTCCTAAGGAGATAGTATCCGAAGTTTTAATAAATACTGTTTACCAATTTTTAAAAGAAGAAAATACCTCTTTAGAGGTAGTTGAATTTTGCCTTTTTGATGAGGATACCTACCAAAAGTTTGTAAAAGTTTTAGAATCCCTTTCTAGTTAAAACTTTTTGGTAATAATAATACATTGTAGCTAAAACTTCTACCGCTTCTTCTGGAGTTGAATACACAGGAATTCCAGCTTTTTCCATTTTAATAACTTCTTCCATAACAAATTCTTTTACTGCACAAACCACCACCACAGGTCTTCCCTCAAAATCAATATGGCAAAGAGGCTCAATATAGGACTGTAATTTTTCTGTTTGAACCACAATCACAAAACTTCCAACCTCGGGACTTTTTTTAGCTATTTCAACAGTTTTTTTCACTTGTTCTGGGGTCTGGGTAAAAGTAAAGTCTACCGGATTATAAGTACTTACGTATTCTGGAAGAACTTTTCTTAATTCTTTTTTTAATTCTTCCGAAAGCCGGGCCAAATGTAGACCATTTAAAGCTACGGCATCTGCTGCAGCAACTCCAAGAGAACCAGCATAGGTAATAATAAAAACACCTTCAGTTTTAGGAAGGGGTTGTTTAGAAAAAGCCCTAGCTAAAGCAAACATGTGATCGTTGTGTTTAGCTCTAATAATTCCTACTTGCTTAAAAACTGCAGTATAAACTTCATCACTTCCTGCAAGGGAAGCAGTATGAGAAAGAGCAGCTTGTTTTCCTTCTTCAGTTCTTCCTGTTTTCAAAACAATAACAGGTTTTTTAGATGTTACTCTCTGAGCTACTTCCAAAAATCTGCGTCCACCTTTTACATTTTCTAAATACATACAAATAACTTTAATATTTTCGTCTTCTCCCAAAGCTGCAAGAAGGTCGGTTTCATTTAAGTCTAGTTGATTTCCGATAGTGGCTATAATTCCGAAGTCTATAATTTTTCTTAAACCCCACAAATAACCGGCTGAATAAACTCCAGCTTGAGCAATAAGCCCAACATTTCCTTTTTCTAATTCATCTACTACTCCTATAGATTCAACCACTCCCCAATGAGTATTTATAATTCCTGAACAATTTGGTCCTAAAAGCCTAACTTTGTATTTGCGAATAATTTTTTTAAGTTCAGCCTCTATGGCCTTTCCTTCCTCTCCTAATTCTCCAAAACCAGCGGATTCAATTATCACATATTTAACTTTTGCCTTACCACACTCCTCTACCACCTCTGGTGTTTGACGAGCTGGAACCAAAACTATAGCAGTGTCAATTTCATCAGGAATTTCCCTAACACTAGAAAATGCCTTTACTCCCTGGACTTTTTCAGCTCTAGGATTAACAGGGTAAAGTTTGCCCTGATAGCCGTGAGTAAGTAAATTGTAAAATACATTCCACCCTAGTTTCCCTTTCGTATTTGAAGCACCAATTACCGCTATACTCTTAGGATAAAGAAGACCTTTTAAATTATCTACAGTTTCCACTTCAGAAAAAAGTTTTTCATCTAACGAGCTTGGAGAAAGGTCTAAAATAATCCTTGCATCAACTATAGTGTAACCCTGGGGATAAACAAAAATAGGATTTAAATCCATTTCTTTTATTATAGGATTTTCTACAATTAACTTAGAAACTTTAAGAAGTACTTGTTTTAAACTTTGAAGGTCTCCTGAAATACCTCTATAACCTTTTAAGAGGGGATATCCTTTAATTTCCTCTATCATTTCAGTTGCGTCTTTTTCCGTAATAGGAATTACTCTGAAACTTACATCTTTTAAAATTTCAACAAAAATTCCTCCTAGCCCAAACATAATTACTGGACCAAAAGTGGGGTCAGTATTTACTCCCACAATTACTTCTATTCCAGGAGAAACCATCTTTTGAAGAGATAATCCTAGAAGTTCCTGATTTTCAAATTTTTCCCAAAGCTCCTTAAAAGCCAAAAAAAGTTCATCTTTATTTTTTAAATTTAACTTCACCCCTCCAAGGTCAGATTTATGAATTATCCGAGGAGAAAGAACTTTAAGTACTACTGGATAACCTATTTCTTTAGCCAATTTTTTAGCTTCTTCAACATTTCTTACTACATAACATTCAGTTGTAGTTAAATTGTAGTCTTTCAAAATTGCTTTACTTTCATTTTCTAAAAGATAAATCATTTTTTCTTAAATAGCTTTTTT
>JAUQQL010000041.1 GCA_030578315.1 Thermodesulfobacteriota bacterium
TTTATCTTAAAAGATACTACAGCACAAAAAATAATTTTTATTTTTTCTCAATTTTTTCTGCTAAAAAATTAGTTATAAAGTATTAGTTTTCTTAATTAAAAGTTTAATTTTGAGATAATTATATATAAAGATATAGCCTTTTAAAATTTGCTTTTTAAATACTTATAAAATAACTATAAACAAAAAAATCATTTTTTTGTGTTTTAAATAATTATGTAAGTCTAAAATATTTTAATATTGGAAAACTTATTAAATTTTTAAAAGTTAGTTTATCTAATTATTTTAAAAAATTTATAAAAAAAATATAAAAAACTTATTGATTTTTAAAGAAAGTAGTTGTATATAACTTTTTAACTTTTAAAAAAAGTTGGAGGAAAAACATGAATAAGAGTTCAGGAAAAGTTCTTGTAGTAGGTGGTGGAGTTGCTGGAATACAGGCTGCTTTAGATTTAGCAGAACTTGGTTACTATGTATACTTAGTTGAAAAAAAGGCAAGCATTGGCGGAATTATGGCTATGTTAGATAAGACTTTTCCTACCAATGACTGTAGTATTTGTATCCTGGCACCAAAGATGGTAGAAGCAGGAAGAAATCCCAATATTGAAATCTTAACTTTATCAGAGATAGAAAAAATTGAAGGAACACCAGGAAATTTTGTGGTTACTGTGAAAGTAAATCCTCGATATGTAAACATTGAAAAATGTACTGCTTGTGGGGAGTGTGCTAAGTACTGTCCAAGACTGGTTGGAGATAGCTTTAATGCTAATTTAGTTTTCACTCGTTCTGCTCATATAGAATTCCCTCAAGCTGTACCTGTAGCTTATTATATAGATTCGAAGAGTTGTTTTTTTATTAATTATCAAAATTGTGGGTTATGCGAGAATTTATGTGGGCCTAAGGCTATAGATTTTTCTCAACAACCTATTTATAAAAAATTAGAAGTAGGAGCTGTGATCTTAGCTGTAGGATTTGGTCTTCCTCCCAAAGAAGTCTTAGAAAAATATGGTTATGGAATTTACGATGATGTCGTAACAGCCATAGAGATAGAAAGAATTATTTGCGTTTCGGGACCTACAAAAGGAGAGATTTTAAGACCATCGGACTTATCCCATCCCAAAAAAATTGCTTTTATTCAATGCGTAGGATCAAGAGACATAAATTATAATAAAAATTATTGTTCTTCTGTATGCTGTATGTATGCTATGAAACAAGCTTCCTTAATTAAAGAACATGAGCCTGAAGCTGAAATAACTATCTTTTATATGGATATAAGGACTCAGGGTAAGGGTTTTGATGAAGCTTTTCAAAATTTTATCAATAAATATGGAATAAGAATAGTAAGAGCAAAACCTCCTAAAGTAGAAAAAATAGGAGAAAATCTTGTTTTGAATTATGTTGATGAGAATGGCAAGATGAAGAGAGAACTCTTTGATTTAGTGGTTTTATCAGTAGGGCTTTCACCTCCTGAGGATGCAGAAAGATTAGCTTCTGTTTTAGGATTAAAACTTAACGAGTTTAATTTTGCTAGCACTTCAATTTTTAGTCCTATAGAAACAAACCGTCCGGGTATTTATGTGATTGGGGCTTTCCAGGGACCAAAAGATATACCTGAAAGTGTTATGCAAGCTTCAGCTGGTGCAGCTTCTGTCTCTGAACTTCTTAAAGAAGGAAGATTTACTAGTTACGTTGTAAAAGAATATCCTCCTGAGGATTTAGAACTTATGTCTGGAGAACCAAGGATTGGGGTTTTTGTGTGCCACTGCGGAGTAAACATTGCAGGTGTAGTTAAAGTTAAAGAAGTAGAGGAATATGCTAAAAAACTTCCTAATGTAGTACATGCTGAAACAATAACTTATACCTGTTCTCAGGATGCTTTAGAACATATAAAAAGAAAAGTTAAAGACTTAAGATTAAATAGAGTAATAGTAGCAGCTTGCACTCCAAGAACACATGAACCACTTTTCCAAATTACCTTACGCGAAATAGGTTTAAATCCAGCTCTTTTTGAGATGGCCAATATCAGAGATCAGTGCTCTTGGGTACATGGAGATAATCCTGAAAAAGCAACAGAAAAGGCTAAAGATCTTGTAAGAATGGCTGTAGCTAAAGCAAGAAAACTTAAGCCTCTTGAGATTCGAAAAGTATCAGTAATTCCTTCAGCATTAGTGGTAGGAGGAGGAGTAGCTGGAATGATATCAGCTTTATCCATTGCTGAACAAGGATTTATGGTTTACTTAATTGAAAAAGAGAAGGAATTAGGAGGAACTTTAAAAAGGATAAAATTTCTTATTACGGGTGAAAGTCCTAAAGAATTTCTAAAAGATTTAGTTCATAAAGTTGAACACCATCCTAACATAAAAGTGTATAAAGGAGCACAAATTGAAAATGTATCAGGTTATATTGGAAATTTTACAACCACAATTAAGATAGGTGATACTATTGAATCAATAACTCATGGAGTTGCTATAATTGCAACTGGAGGAGAGGAATATAAACCTACTAAGTATCCCTTAGATGGACAAAAAGTTATTACTCAGCTTGAGCTAGAAGAAAAATTAGCTAAGGGAGGTGCATTAAATGGTATAGAAAAGGTCGTTATGATACAATGTGCTGGGTCTAGAGGAGAAGAGCTAAGCTATTGTAGTAAAGTCTGCTGTCTTCATGCGCTAAAAAACGCTTTGATGTTAAAGAAAATAAAACCTGAAATTGATGTTTATATTCTTTACATGGATATGAGAGCTTATGGGTTTTATGAAAAATACTATTTTGAGGCAAGAAAAAAGGGTATCAAATTTATCAGATTTTTAAACGAAAAAAGACCGGAGATAACAAAAGAAGGGGTTAAGGTGTATGACACGATAGCTCAAGAGGAATATCTTGTAGATGCAGATTTAATTGTACTTTCTGTAGGAATAAAACCTAGAAATGAAAAAGAGATTTTTAATATGTTTAAACTTACTACAACTAGTGAAGGTTTTTTAATGGAAGCTCATATAAAGCTTAGACCTGTTGATACTTATACTGACGGAGTATATATCACTGGGCTTGCACATAGTCCTAAACCTTTAGAGGAAATTATTGCCCAAGCTAAGGCTTCTGCAGGAAGAGCTGCTATCCCCTTAGTTAAAAGATATGCTGACATTCCTCCTATTGCTGCTGAAGTTGAGGAGGAGAAGTGTATTGGATGTAAGATTTGTGCTGAAATTTGTCCCTTTTCTGCTATTCAGATGGTCAAAAAAGATAAGAAAATAAAAGCTCAAGTTATTAAAGCAGCTTGTAAAGGTTGCGGAATGTGTGCAGCTAGATGTCCAGTTTTTGCTATAGATACTGGAGGTTTTAGTAATTCTGCACTTTTAGCACAAGTTAGAGCTTTTGAAATTCCTGATGAAAAAGAAAAAATTTTAGTTGAAATGGAAAAGATAAAAGTTGAGGCTGAGTAAAATTTTTACATAGGAGGAGAAGGATGTCTTTTGAACCAAGAATCCTAAGCTTTATGTGTAATTGGTGCTGTTATGCTGCAGCTGATGGAGCAGGTGTTGCACGCCAAAATTATCCTCCATATCATAGAGTTATAAGGATTATGTGTTCAACAAGAGTAGATCCTCTCCTTGTTTTTGAAGGATTTAACGCTGGTGCTGATGGAATTCTGGTAGGGGGTTGCCACTTGGGAGAATGTAAATATGTTGATGGAAATTACTTGGCTGTAGTAATGGGAGAAGTGGTTAAAAGTATTATGAGAGTATTAAGAATGGATGAACAAAGGTTTATGATTGAATGGGCCTCAGCTGCAGAAGGAAATAAATTAGTTGAAGATCTAAAAAAGTATTTTGCTCTTATAAAATCTTTAGGACCTTTAGGAGAAAAAGAAAACTGGACCCACGAAGAAAAAAAACTATATCTTCAAGCTTCTATAGAACTTACCCGAAATATGCAGTTTAGAGCAACTTATGGAAATATTTGTAAAGAGTTGAAAAAAATGGGAGATTTTTCAGAAAAAACCATTAGACAAAAAATTGACGAAAAACTTACTCCTATAATAAAATCTAAACTTTACGAATTTGAAATAAAAGAACTCCTTAAAGATGGCCCCAAAACTATTGATTATCTTGTCAAAAAAACCAAAGGGGATGTTCAAGAAATAGAAAAAATTCTTAATAAGCTTATAAAAAGTTAAAATTATGATTTATTTGAAAAGGATCATCCTTAAGAGCTTGCAGTTGCCAAAATAAAATATTTGTTTAAATTTAAAGCGAAGTTTTGTTGTAGTTTTTTATAATCTTTTTTCCCTTCATTCACATACAATTTTTGTTATAATACCTTTATCGAAACGCTTTAAAGTGTTAAGGAAAAGTAAAGTAACCTCTTAAAGAATTATATGGAAATTCTTTTTAAAAAAGAAGCTGAGTTTAAGTTAAAGGCCGAAGTTGAACCACGAGGAGACCAACCTAAAGCTATTTCTCAATTGGTTGAAGGAATAAAAAAAGGGATCAAATATCAAGTCCTTTTAGGAGTTACGGGTTCAGGTAAGACATTTACTATGGCTAATGTTATTGCTGAAGTGAAGAAACCTACTTTAATAATTGCACCTAATAAAACTTTAGCAGCTCAGCTTTATAACGAATTTAAAAAACTTTTTCCAGAAAATGCGGTGGAATATTTTGTTTCTTATTACGATTATTATCAACCTGAAGCCTATATTCCTATAACTGATACTTATATTGAAAAGGATGCATCTATAAATGATTTTATAGACAGACTTCGTCATTCTGCCACTGCAGCTGTTCTTTCCCGAAGAGATGTAATAGTAGTTGCAAGTGTATCTTGTATTTATGGACTTGGTTCTCCTAAGGAATACTTTAATAGACATCTTTATTTAGCTCAAGGAGCCAGAATTAAAAGAGACGAACTTTTAAGAGCTCTTGTAAGAATGCATTATGAAAGAACTGAAATGGATTTTACACGAGCTACCTTTAGAGTAAGAGGAGATGTAATAGAAATTTTTCCATCAAATGAAGAAAAGAAAGCTTTAAGAATTAGTTTATGGGGAGACGAAATAGAGGAAATTAAGATTATTGACCCATTTCGTGGTAAGGTTTTAGGTAGAACAAAAGAAGTAGTAATTTTCCCTGCTACTCATTATGTAACTTCAGAAGACCGCCTTAGTTGGGCTATAAAGGAGATAAAAAAAGAACTTAAAGAAAGGGTGGAGTATTTTAAATCCAAAGGACTTTATCTTTATGCTGAGCGTTTGGAAAAAAGAACTCTTTATGATCTTGAACTTTTAGAAGAAATAGGTTATTGTAAAGGTATTGAAAATTATAGTCGTTATTTAGATGGAAGAAAACCAGGCGAACCTCCTTATACACTTTTAGATTACTTTCCTGATGATTTTTTAATTTTTATTGATGAAAGTCACATTACCATTCCTCAACTTAAAGGAATGTATCGAGGAGACCGGAGCAGGAAAGAAACCCTAGTAGAATATGGGTTTAGGCTTCCCTCAGCTTTAGATAACCGACCTCTTTTTTTTGAAGAGTTCGAAGAAAGAGTTAATCAGGTAATATATGTTTCTGCTACTCCTGGAGACTACGAAATAGAAAAGTCAGAAGGACGGATTGTGGAGCAAATTATAAGACCAACTGGACTTTTAGATCCAAAAATAGAGATCAGACCTTCTGAAAACCAGGTGGATGATTTATTTTTTGAAATCAAAAAAAGAGCTGAAAAAAATGAAAGGGTTTTAGTTTGTACTCTTACTAAAAGAATGGCAGAGGAATTAACGGATTACTATAAAGAAATTGGGTTAAAAGCTTGCTACTTACATTCTGACTTAAAAACTCTTGAAAGAGCAAGAATAATAAGGGACTTAAGAAAAGGGATTTATGAAGTTTTAATTGGAATAAATCTTTTAAGAGAAGGCCTTGACCTTCCAGAAGTGTCTCTTGTTGCTATTTTAGATGCTGATAAGGAAGGTTTTTTGCGTTCTGAACGAAGCTTAATTCAGATGATAGGAAGAGCAGCCAGAAATATAAATGGGACAGCGATTCTTTATGCTCAGACTATAACTCCTGCAATTAAAAGAGCAGTTGAAGAGACAGAAAGAAGAAGAAAAGTGCAAGAAAAGTATAATATAACTTATGGAATAACTCCTCAAAGTGTAGTAAAATCTTTAGATGACCCTCTTATGAAGATGGTTGAAGCAGATTTTGTAGATTTAGAAAAAATAGTAGAAATTACTGAAACTTTTGAAAGTTTAGAAGATTTAAAGTTAGAAATTGAAAGAGTTGAAAAAGAAATGAAGGAAGCTGCTAAAAGATACGAATTTGAAAAAGCAGCTATTTTAAGAGATCGTCTTTTTTCGTTAAAACAATTAGCCCTTCACTGGGAATAAAAGAGGGATCAATTTTTTATGCCACGTCTTTCTAAGACTAATCCCCGAGCAGTGGCTCTTAAAGTTCTTATCCGCTGGGAAAAAAATAAACTTCTTTTAGATGAAATTTTATCTCAAGTACTTAATAAAAGTGTGCTTCCGGATGAAAGAGACCGGGCTTTGGTTGGAGAATTAGTAAACGGGGTGGTAAGACATCTGTATTATCTTGACTTTATTTTAAACAGATTTTCTCACTTTCCTTTAGAAAAAATGGATTTAGAAGTCAAAAATGTTTTAAGACTTGGAGTGTATCAACTTATTTATACTAGAATTCCTGAAAGAGCCTCTTTAGCAGAAACACTTAAAATTTTATCTTACCGTAAACGAGGGGAGTGGATAAGAGGATTAGTTAACGCTATTTTACATCGGGTTTTAGAACACAAAAATCAGTTACCGGAACCTCCAGAGTTTAATCCTATAATTTATCTTTCCGTAAAGTTTTCTTTTCCAGAATGGTTAGTTAAAAGATGGCTTAACAGATTTGGTTTTGAAGAAACAGTGTCTTTGCTTAAAGTTTCTAATGAAAAGCCTCCCTTAGTTTTAAGAGTAAATACTTTAAAAGTAAGTAGAGATAATTTCTTAACCTTTTTACAGAAAGAAGAGGCACCCTTTGCTAAAGCTTGTGCTTATAGTCCTTCTGGAATTATCTTAGACGGTTTTAGAGGAAAAATTCAAGAACTTAAAGCCTATCACATTGGATGGATAAGTGTTCAGGATTCAGCAAGTCAGCTGGTTACTTTTTTATTGGACCCTAAACCAGGAGAAAAAGTTTTAGATGCCTGCGCTGGGGTAGGAGGAAAAACTACTCACATAGCAGAACTTACTGAAAATAAGAGTTTGATTTGGGCTTTTGACCTTTACGAGTTGAGGCTTGAAAAGCTAAAAGAAAATTTTCAGAGATTGAAACTAAAAGAACCTAAAATTTTTAAAGGAGATGTAGTAGAAGAACTTCCTAAATTAAATCCTCCTCTTTTTGATAAAATTCTTATAGATGCTCCATGCACTGGAACAGGGGTTATAAGAAGGCATCCCGACATTAAATGGGCTCGTAAAGAAGAAGATTTAATTAGTGTTCCTGAAAAACAGTTAAGACTTTTGGATGGTCTGGTTCCTTTTTTAAGAAAAGGAGGAATAATAGTTTATGCTACCTGTAGTTTAGAACCAGAAGAAAATGAAGAAGTAATAGCCAAGTTTTTAGAGAAACATTCCGATTTTGAACTTGAAGACCCATTAAAAACTTTAGAAAAATACTGTGGAGAAAAAATAAAGGAACTAGTATTAGAAAACAAATATGTAAAAACTTATCCTCACAAGCATAATTTAGACGGATTTTTTATGGTAAGATTAAAAAAGAAATAAAAATATGCAAGTGCGCCCTTTAGGAGAACCTGTAAAAGCCAACCTTTCAAATATAGCAGTTGTTCTAGTTAACCCTATTTACAGTGAAAATATAGGAGCTACTGCCAGAGCTTGTGCAAATTTTGGAGTCTCAAATCTTATAGTAGTAAATCCTGTAAATTTAGAAGAAGAAAAAATGAGAGCTATGGCTACTAAAACCGGACTTGAAGTTCTTGAAAAAATGAAAATATTTGCAGACCTTTCTAGCGCTCTTAAAAACTTTAACTATGTAATTGGGACAACCGCAAGACTAGGAAAACATAGAATGGTTTACTATACTCCTAAGGAAGTAGCTCCTTATATATGTGAACTTTCTATAAACAATCAAATTGCTATTCTTTTCGGAAATGAAAGAACAGGATTAAGTAACGAAGACCTTCTTTACTGTAACAGTGTAGTTACTATTCCTACAACTGAAAAAGCATCTTTAAATCTTTCTCAAGCTGTAGTTGTTATTCTTTACGAAATTTTTCAATCTGCAAGTATTATAAAGATTCCTAAACCTCAGTTAGCAACTCAGGAAGAACTTGAAATTATGTTTAAACTTATTACTGCTACTTTAGAAGCTATTGATTATATCCCCCACGACAATAAAGTTTTGTGGATGACAAACATAAAAAGATTTCTTTCTAAACTCGAACTAACTTCTAAAGAAGTAAGAATTATAAAAGGATTTTGTAGGCAACTTCTCTGGGCTTTAGGAAGAAAAGTTACTCTTTTTGAAGAAGAGAAACCACCTCTAAATGATAAGTTTGGGGGAACATGTCAAAAAGACCAATTTTAAGAAGTTTGTAGCCTAATTTTCTTAAAATTAACAAGTCTCTAACTAAGGTAGGTGGATCGCAAGAGATATAAAGAATATATTTTTCAGCCACTTCAGGAAGGAGTTTCAATATTTCTTTACATCCACCTCTTGGTGGATCAAGAATTACTAGGTCAAATTTTTCATCTGCTTTTAAAGTTTCGTATAAAGCCTCGTATGCACTCATGTTTCTAAAGTCTATTCTTCCATTTAAGTTCAACTTACTTAAGGTATACAAAGCATCCTCTATAGCTCTTAAATCTGTATCTACTCCTAAAAATTTATCTCCTTTTTCTATAAAAGGAAATAAAAAATTCCCCATCCCTGAGTACAAATCTAAAACTTTATAGTATTCGGTAACCCATTCTTTTATAGTTTTCATGATTTCTAAATTAACATCCCAGTTAGTTTGTACAAACACACCAGGTTGAACATAGTAAGTAAGGTGATTTAAAGCTTTAAAAACTCTTCTTCCTCCATAAGAACTATGTTTAGGAAATGGACCTTCTGGTCTTCTACCTTTTAACCAGTAAAACACAGCTTTAACTTCTGGAATTTTACTCAGTTCTTCTAAATGTTCTTTAGAAGGAGGTAAAAAACTCCAGAATATAAGAGTCACTTTTTCTTCCTGTGGAGAAAGTTCAAGTTTTATTCTTTTGGAATAAGTTGAAATTTTAATCCAGACAATATCCTGATATAAGGCTTTTAGAACTTGGTTTAACTTTTTTTCTGCTAGATGGCAAAGCCTTATAGATAAAACTTCATGGGACCTTCTTTTTACAAAACCCATTTTAAAAGGATTATTTTCCACGTGAAGTCTTAACTTATTTCTATAGTAAAATTCCCTTACAGAGGGACAAACTTTTTCTAAAGGAATTTCTTCTTTCCAACCATTTCTTCTAAAGAGGTCTAGAAGTATTTCTTTTTTTAACTGAAGTTGATATTCGTATGTAAGGTGTTGAAACTGGCATCCTCCACACAGATAATAGTATTCGCAAAGAGGTTCCCTTCTAAACTCAGAAGGTTCAACTACTTCAAGTAAATTAGCTAAAGCATAATCTTGAAATTCTTTAGTTATTTCTATTCTTACTTTTTCTCCAGGAGCTACATATGGAACAAAAACTACTTTTCCGTCAGGGAGTCTCCCTAAACCTTCTCCACCAAAAACTATTTTTTCAATGGTTATCAAGTGAGACTTCGTATTGAGCATGGTGGTCTCTAAAAAGATGAAAATTTAACCAAGAGGAGGTTTTGTAGAGGGACCAGTTTCTGGGAGGAATATAGTAATTATTAAAAGGAAATAAAAGTTTTTTAAGGTCTTCCTTAGAAGCGGCTCTTTCAAAAGCTCTTACATAGATACATTTCTTTTCAAAAGGATAAACCTCGCAGTAGCCATTTATACTCCCTCCACATGCCCCATTTAGAAGATACTTAGCGCAATCACTTTGAGGACATAGATAGTTTAACTCATACAAGCAACAGTCTCCACATTCTCTACAATTATAAAGTGCTCTTTTTAAAGTGTATTCCCATGTAGTGACCCATCTTTTAAAACAGGGGGTTTTATCAAATAGCTTAGACATTTTAACTAAGAGAGGATACCAAGGTAATTCTTTAGCAAAAAACAGAAAGTGAAAAATTTTAGAAAGATAAAAGATGACTCTTTTTTTATGTTCAGTGGGTTTTAAAGAAAAAAAGGAAAAATCTTCTGAAATAAAAGCCAAGTCCTTTTCCCTTTTTTGTCCTTTTTCTAAAAAAATTACTGTATCGTCAAACTCTGGTAAATAGTCTTCCCAGCGACTTTCAAATTTATGAAAATATTCCATAAAAACTTGTAATTTATTATAATCTAAAGGAAAAACTGTAAGATGAACTCCTTTATAACCTATACCTTTTAAAATAGCTGCTAACTTAGCATTAAGTTCCAAAATTTTGTTTTCTAAATTTTCAGCTCCTTCCAAGGTTTCCAAAAATTTTTTACTTAAAAGAATTCCAGGTATTTTAGTATTTAAAAGGCTTTTTATTATAAGGCTATTTGTATAAAGAAGACCACCTATTAAAGGAAGCTTTCTAAACTGATTATCCTCTTCTGGAGAAAAAATAGAAGGTTCGTGCAAAAATTCAGCTAAAACTTTAGTTAACCCTACTTCTAAAAGTTTTTTCAATTCTAGCCATTTTCTAGGGAAAAATCCTGATTGAGTAATAATAAAATAAGCTCCAGCTTTAAGTTTTTTATAAAGTTTTATGTATTGAATCCACAATTCAGCAAGAGTCAGTTTAAAGGGATTTATTACGCAACCTTTAAAAAAAGGGATAGGAGGAAGTTTTACTCCTCCACCTGGAGCAAATTTAGAAAGTTCCATCCCCTTTTCCATTTCGGAAATCATTTTAAGAAGTAATACCGAATCTAAATCAAATACAGGTTTAGCCTTCCCAAGATAACCATAAAAGGGATAATCTCCAGTTATTACTAAAAGGTTGTGAAGACCTTCTCGGTCTAAAGCTAGGAGGTCACTTTCTAACTGGTTACGATTCTTATCTTTGCAAGAAAAATGAATAATGGTTTCCATACCCATTTTTTTAATTTCTCTTCCTAAAGCCGAAGGCGCTAAAGCAGGATGACCTCCTGCATTGTCTGTAATAGTGAAGGCTTGAAAAAAAGAATATTTAGTACTTTCCTCTAAAAACCGCAAAATATCCTTATACTGACGGGTTCTTACACTTCTTCCAGGAACAAGTTCAAAAGTAAAAATAAATTTTTCTTTTTCTAAAATTTCTTTAAACTTAGAAGCCATATTATTTAAGACAAGAAATCATGTGACCTAGTTTTTCCTTCTTGGTTTTTAGATAATTATAGTTTTCTTTTACAGGAGGAATTTCTATAGGAACTCTTTCTACCACTTTCATACCATATCCTTCTAAACCAATAATTTTTCTTGGATTATTAGTCATAAGTCTTATTTTTCTTACTCCTAAGTCCCTTAAGATTTGAGCTCCAATCCCGTAGTCTCTAAGGTCTGGCTTAAAACCTAAAGCAAGATTAGCCTCCACTGTATCAAGACCGTTGTCTTGTAAGGTATAAGCTTTAAGCTTATTGAGAAGCCCTATACCTCTTCCTTCTTGTCTTAAATAAAGAAGAACTCCTTTTCCTTCTTTAGAAATCATTTCCATAGCTTTTCTAAGTTGGGCTCCACAGTCGCACCTTAAAGAACCAAAAACATCTCCTGTAAGACACTCAGAGTGAACCCTTACTAAAATAGGTTCATCCTTTATTTCTCCCATAACTAAAGCTATATGAAGTGCATTATCTACCAGATTACTATAGGCGAATAGCTTGAAAATCCCATACGAAGTAGGGATACAGGTTTCAACTTCCCTTTTAACTAAAGTTTCCTTACTTAAACGATAGGCAATAAGGTCTTTTATAGTAATAATTTTAAGATTAAATTTTTGGGCAAATTCTTCTAAATCAGGAAGTCTTGCCATAGTCCCGTCATCTTTCATTATTTCACAAATAACTCCAGCAGGTTTAAGCCCTGCAAGCCGTGCAAGGTCCACTGCAGCTTCAGTATGTCCTGCCCTAACCAAAACTCCACCCTTTCTGGCAATTATAGGAAACACATGACCCGGAGTTACTATATCATGTGGCCCACTATTATCATCTATAGCCACTTTAATGGTATGCGCACGGTCATAAGCTGAAATACCGGTAGTTACTCCATAACGCGCCTCAATAGAAACTGTAAAAGCTGTTCCTAAAGGGTCAACCCCTCTTCTAGGTTGCAAAGGAAGTTGTAATCTTTCTGCAATTTCTGAAGTTATAGCCAAACATATAAGACCTCTTCCATATTTTGCCATAAAATTTATAGCTTCAGGAGTAACTTTTTCAGCAGCTAAAACAAGGTCTCCTTCGTTTTCACGGTCTTCATCATCTACTACTATCACCATTTTTCCTTGACGAATATCTTCCAAAGCTTCTTCTATAGAAGATACGGGCATACTCTCACCTTCCTCTCAAAAAGTAGTGCTTTAATTATAATCAAAACAATATATTTTTAAAAGAGGGGAAAAATTTTAAAAAAAATTATACTTAATAAGTTTTAATAAATAATTTTCTATAAATTAATAATTTCATACAAAAAATACTTTTATCAATAAGTTAATTGGGATGGTTTAAAAATTTTTCTTAGATACAGTTTCTTTAAATTTAACGAAACTTTACTTTTATAGCTAAAGTTTGGAAACAGATAGAAAAAAAATACTTGAAAAAACTAAATTGAAAAGTAAAATTTTTTCAATTATTTTATCATTTTTTCCCGGACATAAAAGTTGAAGCTTATACTTCTTTTTAGTTTGGTTAGTCTTTTTTCGGATATGACTTATGAAGGTGCTCGAAGTATTATAGGTCCCTACTTAGCATTCCTAGGAGCTAATGCTACTAATGTAGGATTTGTTGCAGGGTTAGGAGAGTTTTTAGGATATTCTTTACGCCTTGTTTCTGGATGGCTAAGTGATAAATTGGGTAAATACTGGTGTATCGCAATTATGGGCTATTTAATGAATCTTTTTAGTGTTCCTGCTCTTTCTTTTGTCAATTGTTGGGAATGGGCAGCAGGTCTTATTTTAATTGAAAGAATTGGTAAGGCTTTAAGAACACCTCCAAGAGATGCTATGTTAAGTTATGTGACTTCTAAAGTTGGACACGGATGGGGTTTTGGAATTCACGAAGCTTTGGACCAAATAGGTGCTATGCTTGGTCCTTTACTGGTTGCAGGATTTCTCTATTTTAACCAAACCTATAAAGAAATTTTCAAAATTTTGTTTATTCCAGCAGTATTAGCAATTTTATTTCTTATCCTTGCAAAGAGTTCTTATTCTATGCCCGAAAGTTTTAAAATAGTTAGTCCTAAACTTGAAACTAAGGGATTAAATAAAATTTACTGGCTTTATCTTATCGGAGCTGGGTTAAATGGAGCAGGTTACATTGACTTTGCTTTAATTGCCTATCACTTTGAAAAAACAGGTCTTGTTTCTTCACAGTGGATACCAATTTTTTACACTATTGCTATGGGAACTGATGCTTTGACAGCTCTTTTATTTGGATATCTTTTTGACAAAAAAGGATTTAAAGTTCTTATTTTTTCTATTCTTCTTTCTGTAAGTTTTGTTCCTTTTTGTTTTTTAGGAAGTTTTAAAGCTGCATTTCTAGGAATTATTTTATGGGGAATAGGAATAGGTGCTCAAGAATCTATCATGAGAGCTGGAATTGCATATCTTGTTCCTATAGAAAAAAGAGCTACGGGATATGGATTGTTTAGCACAGGTTATGGACTTTCTTGGTTTTTAGGAAGTACCGTCTTAGGAATTTTATATAGTTATTCTCTTACAAAATTTATAATTTTTTCAATAATTTTACAACTTATTTCTTTAGTTTTTTTTCTGAAAGTTGCTCAAAACTTTGATAAATAAAAGCAAATTCTTTAAGTAAAAATTAAGGTACAACAACATATTGTAGTTTTTTAAAAAAAGAACTACAATATATTGATAAAAGTATGGAGGAAATCTAGTATGGAACCTTTAGTTAGAAAAAGAACCGGAAATATTGAGCCTTTTTCTCGTTTTAGAATTGTGAAAGCAGTTTTTAAAGCTATGAAAGCAGTAGGTAAAGGCTTAAAGGAAGATGCAGAAAGGATTGCAGACCTAGTTTCCGTATATCTATACAGGCACTACTTCAAAAAAGGAGATATTCCTCATGTAGAGACTATTCAAGACATTATTGAAAAAACTTTAATGGAAAATGGTTTTCCAGAAGTTGCTAAAGCTTACATTCTTTATCGTGAAAAAAGGCGTCAAGCCAGAGAAATTGGTCAAGCTTTAGTTGACGGAATTAATCTTATAGAAGAGTACTTAAAAAACGAAGACTGGAGAGTTAGAGAAAATTCCAACATGAACTTCAGTTTACAGGGGCTTAACTTTCATGTGAGTTCTTCGGTAATTGCTCGTTATTGGTTAGAAAAACTTTATCCTAAAGAAGTTGCTCAAGCACATAGAGAAGGAGATTTTCACATTCACGACCTCGGAGTTCTTGGACCTTATTGTGTAGGATGGGACTTGTACGATCTTTTGCTTCGAGGTTTTGGTGGAGTTGCTGGAAAGGTAGAAAGTAAACCTGCCAGACATTTTAGATCTGCTCTTGGACAGATAGTAAACTTTTTTTACACTATGCAAGGGGAGAGTGCTGGAGCACAAGCTTTTTCAAATTTTGATACTTTGTTAGCTCCTTTTATTAGATACGATAAACTTTCTTATACAGACGTTAAACAGTGTATGCAAGAATTTTTGTTTAATATAAATGTACCTACC
Source organism: Thermodesulfobacteriota bacterium (assembly GCA_030578315.1). Taxonomy (GTDB): domain Bacteria; phylum Desulfobacterota; class Thermodesulfobacteria; order Thermodesulfobacteriales; family Thermodesulfobacteriaceae; genus Thermodesulfobacterium. The sequence continues at coordinate 14,994 of JAUQQL010000041.1, forward strand.
AGAGTGGGATTTCAAACTCCTTTTACTAATTTAACCTTCGACCTAAAACCTTTCAAGCTTTATGCTAAAGTTAATGTACTAATCGGGGGCAAACCTCAAGAAGAAACTTACGAAGAATTTCATCAAGAAATGTCTATGATAAATAAGGCATTTTGCGAACTTATGATGGAAGGTGATGCTAAGGGAAGAATCTTTACTTTTCCTATTCCTACTTATAACATTACTAAAGACTTTGACTGGGATAATCCTGATTACGATCTTTTATGGGAAATGACCAGAAAATATGGCATTCCTTATTTTGCTAATTTTGTAAATTCTGATATGGAACCTGAAGATACAAGAAGTATGTGTTGCAGGCTCAGACTTGACCAGAGAGAGCTAAGAAAAAGAGGAGGAGGGCTTTTTGGAGCTAATCCTTTAACAGGTTCTATAGGAGTGGTAACCCTTAATCTTCCAAGAATTGGGTATCTTTCAACTTGTGAAGAAGAATTTTTTGAAAGACTAGAAAACTTAATGGAACTTGCTAAAACTTCTCTAGAGATAAAACGAAAAGTAATTGAAGATTTCACAGAAAAAGGTCTTTATCCTTATTCTAAATTCTATCTAGAAAGCGTTAAACAAGCAACGGGACGGTACTGGAGTAATCACTTTTCTACTATAGGAGTGGTAGGGATGAATGAGTGTTGTCTTAACTTTTTAAGAGAACCAATATACACCTCAGCAGGTAAGGAGTTTGCTCTGAGGGTTTTAAAATTTATAAGAGAAAAAATTGCAGAATTTCAGGAATCTACGGGAAATCTTTACAACTTAGAAGCTACTCCTGCTGAAAGTACAAGTTACCGACTAGCTAAAATTGATAAAAAGAAGTTTCCAAGAATAATAACCCAGGGAACTTCAGAAGTGCCTTATTACACTAACTCGGTTCATCTTCCTGTAAATTATACTGACGATATTTTTGAAATTCTTACTCATCAAGACGAGCTTCAAGTAATGTTTACTGGGGGAACGGTAGTTCACCTTTTTGTAGGAGAAGAAGTTACAGACAGAACAATAATTAAAGAACTTGTAAAAGCTATAGTTCACAATTTTAGATTACCTTACTTTTCTATTACTCCCACTTTTTCAGTATGTCCGATTCACGGATACATTCCAGGTAAACACGAATTTTGTCCCTATCCTCATACACAAAACGAACTGGAAAAAGTAGGACTAGAGTTAGAATTACCTGTAAGTGTAATAGCTAAGTTACATCCAGAGGCTTATCAAAAACTTTTTTAGAAAGGGGGCATAAATATGGAAAAAAAAAGCTTAGAAACTTGGAGAGTCAAGGTTGTTCCTTGTGAGGTTTACTCGCGAGTAGTAGGATACTTTAGACCAGTTCAAAACTGGAATCCAGGAAAACAACAAGAATTTTTAGAAAGAAAAAGCGTAAAAATTAGTTCTTACTTAAAGATAGTAAAGTCAAAAGTAGAAACTACTTAAAAAAAAAACATGTCAGAAGAAAAAAATTGTTTTTTAACTCCTTTAACCCCTAAAAAAAATAAGAAAAAAAAACTTGCTTCCGGAATTTGTGATTTTTGTGGCAAGGAACATCTACTTTGCTATATCTGTACTCAATGTGAATTTACAGTATGTCAAACATGTTTTATAGAAAATCAAAAAATGTTTACTCGAAGTGGAGTAACTTGGGTTTGTCCTAACTGTCTTAACTGGGAAACTCTTTAAAACCATATTTATTAAAGGAATGAAACCAAAGTTTTTTATTAAAATTTTAATAGCAGTTTTATTAATTATTAAAAGTCATACAGGGTTAACTAAAGAATATTTTTACGAAATATTTTATGGTCCTTTCAAAATAGGAGAAGCCAAAATTATAATTACTTCTTCTAAATATACAGGTATAGTTTATACAGTAGGTTGGGGTAATACTATATATTCTTATTATGCTCAATGGGAAACCTGGGTAGATGAGAAAGGATATCCCAAAAAAACAATAATTCACTCTAAAGAAAGGAACAAAGAGAGAAAAAAGGTACTTATTTTTGAACCTCAAAAAACTTTAGTTCGCTATCAAAAAGTTTTACCTAAACCCAAACCTGAAAAATCTTATTCTCTTCCTTTTCCTCTTTATGATGAACTTTCTTCTTTTATTGCTTCTTGGAAGTTAAACTATTCTCCAGAAAAAACTTACTTCCTTCCTATATACGTTGATGGTGAGAGGCACTTGGTAGAAATTAAATTAATAAAAGAGTTTACCTACGCAATTGATAACCAAAGTATAAAATGTTTAGAGCTGCAGGTTTTGCTTCCTCAAAAAAGTGAACTTTTAAAAAGGTCAAACAAGGTGTCTATAATTCTTTCTAAAGAAAAAAAATACCCTTTAGAACTTAAAGGAAATTTACCTGTTTTTGGAACTTTGGTTGGAAAAATTAAAAGTTTAGACTAATGAAAAGTAAAATCGTTAAACATAAGAATTTGAAAGAAAAAGAAGTTCGAAATTTGGTAAAAAAGTTTTTGAAAACTCATTTAAAAGGAGTTTCTGAGTTGCCTAGGATTGTGGTTA
>JAUQQL010000042.1 GCA_030578315.1 Thermodesulfobacteriota bacterium
TACGCTGAAAAAAGTGAACTCTTAAGAGAAGCCCTCGGAGACCATATTTTTGAACAGCTAATTATGAGTAAAAAAATAGAGTGGGATGACTATAGAATACACGTAACAGAATATGAGATTCAAAAATATTTGCCTATTCTTTAAAATATAAGAAACCTCCTACCCTCTGCTCAGGGTGGGAGGACTTCCTATGTTTATAAGTAAAGTAGGAGAAATATTAGCTAACTCTTCCTCTCTTGAAGAGGCTTTTAAAGAGGTCCTAAAGGTCCTTTATGCCTATTGCAATGTAAATTACAGTTTTATTTCTCTTTTTGATCCTAAGAGGAGATTACTCAAGATTGTGGCTTCCTTTGGTTTGAATGAAAGACAAATAAGGCAGGCAACTTTTAAAAGTGGGGAGGGGCTTGTTGGTAAGGCTTTTAAATATGCTTATCCCATAGTTATTAAAGACTTAAGTTATAAGGGTTATTTAAATAAACTAGGATTAAGAGAATGTCTGGATGAGCACACTCTATTTATGGCCATACCTATGAAAGCAGGTTTTCAGGTTCTTGGAGTTCTGGGATTATTTATTAAACTACGAGAAGATTTATCTCTTGAAAGAGCCCTTGAGCAGTTTCAAAGTATAGCTGTGCTGCTAAGTTTAGCTCATCAGCTTGGAGAACGTTTTTCTCAGGAGAAAATAACCTGGGAAAGAGAAAAGGAAATTCTTACTAAGGCTTTAGAAGATAACCCAGTTATTGATGGTATCCTTGGTCGTTCAAAGGCCATGTTACAGATCTTAAGATTAGTCAAAAAAATTGCTCAAACTGATGCGACAGTGCTCATCACAGGTGAAAGTGGCACAGGAAAAACTCTTATAGCTAAAAACATTCATCTTCTAAGTACCAGACGCTTTAAGCCTTTTATAGTGATAAACTGTGCTGCCATACCTGAGACTCTTCTTGAAGCAGAACTTTTTGGCTACGAAAAAGGAGCTTTTACCGGAGCTTACACATCTAAAAAAGGTAAATTTGAATTAGCCCATGAAGGAACCCTCTTTTTAGATGAAATAGGAGACTTACCTTTAACTTTACAGCCCAAACTTTTAAGGGTTTTACAAGAAAAAGAGTTTGAAAGACTTGGAGGCGAAGAACCTATCAAAATAGATATAAGAATCATTGCCGCAACCAATAAACCTCTTGAGCTTCTGATGAAAGAAGGGCGCTTTAGAGAGGATCTATATTATAGACTTAATGTGATAACTTTACATATACCACCTCTGAGAGAGCGCCCTGAGGATATACCTCTTCTGGTAGAGTATTTCCTTCATAAATTTTCTTTACATTATGAAAAGGAAATCAAGATTACCCCTGAAGCCATGGAAGCCCTTACAAAATATCACTGGCCAGGTAATGTAAGAGAACTTGAAAATATGCTTGAACGTCTGGTTATTTTTTCAGAAGGCATAATTTCTATTAAAGACTTACCTGCTTATATCACAGGAGAGACCTCAAAAGGCTTAGAGGTAGGGGACAGATTTTTTTCTAGGATTTCAGAAAAGGAAGAAATATTAGAAGCTCTGAAAAAAACAGGTTTTGTAAAGTCAAGGGCTGCTAAATTGTTAGGCCTGACCCTAAGACAATTAGATTATCGTATACAAAAATATAACATTTCTATCCCTAAATTTTAATCAATTTATTTCCTTTATTTTAACTTTTTCCAACTACTATAGAAAATAGTTTAAAAACTTTTCTATTTTGTTTTTTGTAAATTTGTTAACATGTTAACACTTAAACCTCATTTAAAAAATCAAGTTCTTCTTTCAAAGGCTTACAAAATAAGCCTTTTTGTTTTTTCAATTTTGGGTATAAATTTTGTAAATTCTTTAAAAAGATTAGGAGGTAAAAGATGAAAAAGATTGTTGCTATTATTAAACCTTTTAAATTAGAGGAAGTAAAAGAGGCTTTAGTTAAGGTAGGCGTTGGGGGAATGACTGTTAGTGAGGTTAGAGGTTTTGGGGAACAGCGGGGACAGCTTGAAGTTTATCGTGGGCAAGAAGTAAAGGTTGATTTTATCCCCAAATTAAAAATTGAAATTGTGGTTAGAGATGATCAAGTTGAAAAGACAATAGAGGCTATTCTTGAGAGTGCCTACACTGGAAAAATTGGTGATGGCAAAATTTTTATCTCTCCTGTTGAGGAAGTAATCAGAATAAGAACCAGAGAAAGGGGCAATAAAGCTATTTAGCCTTTAGTGCAATAAAAACAAAAAATTTTTTTTAAAAACTTTAGCAAGGAGGTTTTATTATGAAAAGAGGGGTTTTCTTATCTCTTGTTTCTGTGTTCTTTTTTAATGCTTTAGCCTTTTCAGTAGAGGAAACACAATCCAAGTTGGAAAGTGGAGATACCTCTTGGTTACTTATTTCATCGGCTCTTGTGGTTCTTATGACTGTTCCTGGGTTAGCTCTTTTCTATGGAGGTCTAACTAAGCAAAAGGCCACCCTTAATACTATTTTTATGTCTTTTCTGGCTTTTGCTTTAGTCTCTCTTCTCTGGAATCTCTATGGTTATACCCTTGCTTTTAAGGGGGATTGGAAAGGCATTATTGGAACCTTAGAGCTCTTTTTCAGTTACCCCTCACTTGAAGCACTGAACAATACTATACCTGAAATTCTTTTTAGTTTTTTTCAGCTTACTTTTGGAGCAATAACTTTAGCCCTAATAAGTGGTGCCCTTATTGAAAGGATGAAATTTACAGGCTGGTTAGTTTTTTCCTTTTTATGGTTTAGCTTTGTATATGTTCCAGTTGCTCACTGGGTGTGGGGTGGTGGCTTTTTAGCTAATTTAGGGGCTCTTGATTTTGCTGGTGGCACAGTGGTACATCTCAATGCAGGTGTTGCTGCTCTAATAGGAGCTCTTTTTCTTAGAAAAAGAAAGGAACCTATTTTAAAACCCCATAATCTCACTTTAGTTGCCTTAGGAACGGGACTTCTCTGGTTTGGTTGGTTTGGTTTTAATGGAGGTTCAGCACTTTCAGCCAATGCCCTTGCTTCAGTTGCTCTTTTAAATACCAATACCGCTTCAGCTACAGCGGCTCTGAGCTGGGTATTTATAGAGTGGGTATGGACAAAAAGGCCTACCTTGCTTGGCTTTTGTTCAGGAGCTGTAGCAGGTCTAGTTGCTATCACTCCTGCTGCAGGCTTTGTTTCTCCCATAAGCTCTATTTTCATAGGACTTATAGCGGGGATAGTGCCTTATTTTGCCGTAACCAAAATAAAACCCGCCTTAGGTTACGATGATGCCCTGGATGTATTTGGTATCCACGGAGTTGCAGGTATCCTTGGTGCCCTCTTGACAGGTGTTTTGGCTGACCCAACTATAAACTCTACAGGTAAAGGGCTAATTGCTGGTAATGCTTATCAGGTCTGGATTCAATTTCTATCTATAATAGTGGTTATCATTTATAATTTAATAGCAACAAGCCTTATTTTTCTTGTCCTCAAGGTTTTAGGTATCCTTAAAGTCTCTGAAGAAGTGGAAGTCAGTGGACTTGACTTAGCTATTCATGGGGAAAAACCCTATGAACTTGAGTAAGAGATTTTTAAACCTTACCAAAAGGGAGGTGTAACATGTCTTTAAGAAGAAAAATGTCTCTTAGCTTGTTAAGCCTTGCTTTTACATCTACCTCTGTATATGCCTTTGAGGTTAAGACAGAGGGTCTTGGTAAGTTTGAAATAGGAGGGGCCTTATCGGGATACATCCTTTCAGGCAATCAGAGAATTTTTGAAGAAGACAAAAAATCAAGGGCTGACCTTTCTTCAGCCATGCTTTTCATAATTAAAAAGGAAGAAATTTTTGGCTTTACTCTTCAGGGTGGAGCCTATGCCTTTCCCACTTTAGGAGTTCCCTTGTCAAAAACTTCAGACTACACTGAATTGTTTAGTCCTTTACCCATTGCTTATTTGGACCTTTATTTAACCAAAAACTTAACTATCTCTGCTGGAAGATTGGGGACTGTGGTGGGTTATGAGGCTCCTTTTACTTATCAGAATAATTATATCCAGAGGGGACTTGTATGGAATATGCAACCTCTCTTTCATCATGGCGTAAGAGTGACTTGGGTAAGGGGTCCTTTTAATTTAAAAGTAGGACTTAATGACGGCTATTATTCTGCGGGGGTTGACTCTTACTCTGGTTACCGAACTGTTACTACCAAAATATCGCCAACTTTTGAATTTAGCTCATCCTTTGAATTAAGTAAAGCCTTTAACCTTAGTTTTAATCTCCTTCTACCCAAGAAATCTGCACTTCCTAATGAGGTTAGCAATCCTGCTAACAAAAGACAATATAATCTGGTATTCAACTACGTGGGGAAAGGCTTTTCTATAGGGGTAGATACTCTCTTAGTTGAGGCCCCTAAATCTACAAGGGCTCAAGTGCCAAGTTCAGCTACTTCCTATGGTTTCGCTCTACATTCTCTTTTAGAGAGACCTCCCTTTAAACTGGGAGCTCGTCTGGAATTTGTAAAGGATAAAAGGGACAGAAGCGAGGTTGATCTGATTGGTCTTGGAGACGGAAACAGAGCCTATACTTTTACTTTGACACCAGGTTATTACAAAGACCCTCTTTTCCTTAGAGGAGAATTTTCCTATGTTAAAGCAAAAAAAGATTTTACTTATGGAAAAAAAGATTACCAGTCTCGTATTGGCTTAGAAATGGGCTTTAAGTTTTAGGGGGACATAGCCTAACACTGTTGAGCAATTTTTAAAAAATGATAATATGTGCGATAATAAAAGTTTGAAAGAACAAAAAGAGTTTGCTCAGTGCTTAGTATTAATCTTGGCCTTGCCCAAATTAATTCTAAGGTGGGAGATTTGGAGGGGAATTTTCAAAAGGTCCTTTTTGCGGCAAAAGTTCTTGAAGAAAAGAGCCACATTGTTCTCTTTCCAGAACTTGCCCTTACGGGTTATCCTCCACAGGATTTACTATTAAGAAGGGATTTTTTAGAGGCAGTTAAGACTTATATTAAAAAACTTATAAAGGTGTCCTCTGAAATTAAAGCACTTTTACTTCTTGGTGCCCCTTTTTATGAAGAGGGAAAGCTATATAACAGTGCTCTTCTTTTATATAGAGGGGAACTTCTTGGTGTCTATCACAAAAGATTTCTTCCCCAATATGGAGTTTTTGAAGAAAAACGTTATTTTACAGAAGGTAGTAATTTCTTACTTTTTAGCCTTGAAGGTATAAAATTTGGAGTTTCTATTTGTGAAGACATTTGGTTTCCTACGGGGGTAGAGAGAATTTATAGCTTACTCGGAGCTAAGGTTTTGATTAGTCTTAATGCTTCTCCTTTTACCTATGGTAAATATTTTTCTAAAGAAATCATTCTTAAAGCTAGAGCTGAAGATAACCAAGCTTATGTGGTTTATGTGAATCTTGTAGGTGGCCAGGATGATCTTATTTTTGATGGAAGGTCTATGGTGATTTCTCCTAAGGGGAAGGTTATTGCTCGAGCTAAACCCTTTGAAGAGGACCTTCTCGTAGTAAGCCTTACTACAGAAGAGGTTGAAAATCTAAGGCTTCTTGAACCGAGGTTAAAAGAGGAAAATATAAATATTACTATTAAGCCTCTTTTTATCTCCTTAGAGAGAAACCTTGTGCCCTTAGAGGCAAGGGTTGAAGAGCCTCTTTCAGGGGAGGCAGAAATTTATTCTGCCTTAAAACTTGCTCTTAGAGACTATGTGGAAAAAAATGGATTTAAAGGGGTCATTCTTGGGCTTTCAGGTGGAATTGATTCAGCCCTAACTCTTGTGCTTGCTGTAGATGCTTTGGGGAAAGACAAAGTAAAAGCTCTTTTTATGCCAAGTGAATTTACCTCAAGGGAATCCTTTGAGGATGCCATGGAGCTTGCTAAAAATCTTGGTCTCGAGCTTATGAAAGTTCCCATAGACCAGATTTTTAAAACATACAGAGAGGAGATAAAAAGAGGTTTTTCTTATGAAGACTTTACGGTAGCTGAGGAAAATCTACAGGCAAGGATTAGGGCGAATCTTCTTTTTTATCTTTCAAATAGAGAGGGCTATCTTGTGCTCTCCACCTCTAACAAGAGTGAAGCAGCAACAGGCTATGGCACTATATATGGAGACATTGCTGGAGGTTTTGCTCCTCTTAAGGACATTTACAAAACTTGGGTTTACAGACTTGCCCGTTATAGAAATTCTATTCAACCTGTAATACCAGAACGAGTTTTTATTAAACCTCCTTCAGCAGAACTAAGACCTGGTCAAACTGATCAAGAGACCCTACCACCTTATGAGGTGCTTGATGAAATTCTAAGACTTCATTTAGAAGAGGGATTAACTCCCGAAGAGATAGTTGCAAAAGGATTTGAGGAAAATGTTGTAAGAAGGGTCTTCTGGATGATAAAGATGGCTGAGTATAAACGGAGACAAGCTCCACCTGGCCCCAAAGTCACTAGCAGAGCCTTTGGAGGAGACTATCGTCTGCCAATTACCTCTGGGTTTTTTTAAGGGAAGAATAATGAAAAAGAAAGTTCTCACTATTAGGCATGTGGAAATTGAACACTTAGGTTTCTTTGAGAATATACTTAGAGATCTTAATTTTGCTTATAAATACCTAGATACTCCTAAGGGAGAAAGACTAAAGGAACCCCTTGAGAGTTATCAGGCTCTCTTTGTCCTTGGTGGGTATATGGGGGCTTATGAAGAAAGTAAATACGATTTTTTGAGATATGAATTTAAACTTATTGAGGAGGCTTTAAAGAGAGATATACCTCTTTTAGGGATATGTCTTGGTGCCCAGATGTTAGCTAAAGTTCTTGGAGCAAGAGTTTATCCAGGAGAGCGGGGAAAAGAGATTGGCTGGATGATAGTAGAAAGGGTAGGGGAACATCCTTACTTTTTAGGTTTTCCCCAGAAATTAAAAGTTTTTCAGTGGCATGAAGATACCTTTGATCTTCCTCAAGGAGCTTTTAGAATATTCAAATCAGAAAAATATGAAAATCAGGGTTTTGTCTACAAGAAAGCAGTGGGTCTACAATTTCACTTAGAAGTTGATAGAGAACTTGCTAAACTTTGGAGTAAAGAATATGCTGAGGAATTAAAAAATGAAGGCCTTAAGCCTGAAACCTTACTTAAGGTGAAGGAGGAGGAAATAAAGCTTCTTAGAAATCTTTCTCACTTATTTATACAAAAGTTCTTAAAGATGTAAAAGCTTAATGTAATAAGCTAGGCTATGAGAGGAGATATTTATATAAAGGCTTACCTAGAAAATGTGAAGTACACACAGTCTTGTTATTTATTATTTGAAAATTATAATAAGTTTTAAAATGAAAAAAATTTTAATAATAGAAGACCATAAAGATATATGTGAACTTCTTAAGGAAAATTTAGAGTTAGAAGGTTTTAAGGTTCAAACAGTTTCTTCTTTAACTCAAGCTTTTTCTTTTTTTTCACTTTCTTATAGTATAGATCTAATTATTCTTGATTTAATTCTTCCTGATGGAGACGGACTTGAAATTTTAAAGTATGTAAGAATGTCTGGAAAATATAAAAATGTACCTGTCATTATTATTTCTGCTAGAGGTCAAGAGCTTGATAGAATTTTGGGATTAGAACTAGGGGCAGATGATTATGTAGTTAAGCCTTTTAGTTTGAGGGAGTTGGTTTTAAGAGTCAAAAAACTTTTTAAGAGAATGGAAAACAGATCAAACGACCTTGTAGTTGCAGGTCCTTTTACCTTAGATAAAAATAAAAAAGGTATTTATTACAAAAATACTCTTCTAGACCTTACTACTACAGAATACAAAATTTTAAGTCTTTTTATAGAAAATCCTTATAAAGTTTTTGAGAGAGAAGAACTTTTATACTATATATGGGGAAATTATAAAGAATATTATTCCCGTATACTTGATGCTTATATATGTAGACTGAGAAGTAAACTTGGTAAAGCTGGAGATTACATTCAAACTGTAAGAGGATTAGGCTACAGATTTGTTCCTAAAGAATCTTTGGATAATTGAAGACATTTGCATTTTAAGTTTTTTAACTAACTTTTTATTTATTTTAATTATTTTATTGTTTTCAAAAAAACTTAAAAGCCTAAAAAAAACAAGTTTAGAAAAAGAATACGAATGCGAAATAATAAAAGAAGGTTTATTCAAACTACCTTTTCCTGTATTTTTAGAAATTAATTCAAAAATTTTTTGGCAAAATCGTAAAGCTCTTGAAGATTTCGGTATAGTAGATAAGAAAGAAAAAATTAACAATCTCTTAAAAAAATCTCAAAGATTTATTCAAAAAAACGAAATCCCTATAAAAAAAGAAGCAAAACTTATTATTTTAATAGATAAAACTGAGGAAGAAGCTACAAAAAAGGCATACCAAATTGCTTTAAGTTATCTTTCTCACGAATTTAAAACCCCTCTCACGGTTACTAAAGGGTACTTAGAAAATCTCGAAATGAAGTTAAAAATGAATAAACAATTTCAAATTTTTAGTACGGAGTTTGAAAAAATAATAAAAAGTTTAGAAAAATTAGATAGACTTGTAAAAAGACTTTTCTCGGCTTTAGAATATTTATCAAAAGACTTGACTTTAAGAGAAGAGGAATTTGAATTGCAAGAAGTTATAGAAGAAGTAATATTTTGGTTAACCCCTCTTTGTGAGGAAAAGAAAGTAAAAATAAAAACTTTTTGGAGTGAAAGTTCCTTTAAAATCAAAGGAGATAAAGAATTTCTTATTCAGGCTTTTTTTAACTTGCTCGAAAACGCAGTAAAATATTCTCCTTTCGGAGAAGAAGTTATTTTTAAAGCTATGTTGAAAGATGGTCAGTTTATTTTAATTTCTATAAGAGATTTTGGACCCGGAGTAGAAGAGGGATTTTTACCTTTTCTTACTTTACCTTTTTTTAAAACAAAGGAAAGTCAAGGAATGGGACTTGGACTTTTTATAGCTAAAAAAATTATAGAAGCACACCAAGGAAAACTAAAATTTAATCTTCCAGGTATAGGGTTGGAAGTTGAAGTATTGATCCCTAGAAAAGTTTTAAGTTTTTAAGGTTGTTTTATTCTGATAAAACGCAGTGATTAATTTTAAAAACTCTTTCATTTTAGAATTTTTGCATTATATTTTAATGTGCAATTTTGTCTTTTTTGTAAAAATATTTTTATAGAGCCAATGGAAAGACAAGGTTTTTTTCAAACTTATAAAAATGTAGATTTTGAAAAATTAATAAAAAATTACGAGGAAATTTTATTAAATTTAAGGGGGTGTCTTTGACCTTCCTGGTTTACAGACTAGACTTCAAACAATAGAAACAGAACTTCAGAAAAGTTCTAATTGGGATTCTAATTATTTTAAAAGTCTTTTAAAGGAAAGAGCACGAATTAATGAAAGGTTAGAACTTTTTGAGGATTTATTAAGAGAATTTCAAGAACTTTCTGAGTGGTACGAGTTTTACAAAGAAGATAAAAGTTGGGAAGTTTTAGAAGAGTTTTTATCTCATGTACAAAAATTTGAAGAGAAGTTAAAAAATCAAGAAATAACTATTTTGCTTGGAGGAGAATACGACCGTTTATCAGCTATACTAAGCATTCACGCGGGAACCGGAGGTACTGATGCTCAAGATTGGGCTTTTATGCTTTTAAGAATGTATACCCGATGGGCAGAGAAAAAGGGATATAAATTTAAAATAGTTGACATTTTACCTGGAGAAGAAGCAGGTATAAAGAGTGCTTTGCTTATAATAGAAGGTCCTTGGGCTTTTGGTTATTTAAAAGGAGAAAAGGGAATTCATAGACTTATCAGAATTTCTCCTTTTGATGCTAATTCTCGTCGGCATACTTCTTTTGCTTCTGTAACAGTTATTCCGGAAATAGAAGAAGATATAGAAGTAGAAATCCGTCCAGAGGATTTAAAAATTGAAACTATGAGAGCAAGTGGCCATGGAGGGCAGCATGTAAATAAAACTGAAACTGCAGTTAGAATTACTCATATTCCCACAGGAATAGTAGTAACTTGTCAAAATGAAAGAAGTCAATATTTGAATAAATTGACAGGACTAAAAATTCTAAAAGCTAAACTTTATCAGTTGGAAAAACAAAAATTGGAACAAAAAAAAGAAAATTTAATTGGAGAAAAAAAAGAAATAAGTTGGGGAAATCAGATCAGGACTTATATTCTTCATCCTCACAAAGTAGTAAAAGACCACCGAACTCAATATGAAGCTTATAAAGTTGAAAATATTTTAGATGGCGAGATAGATGAGTTTATAAGAGAATATTTAATTTGGTTGACTAAAAAAAGTTTAAAAGAGAAGTATTCTGTTGAAGATAAAAGGGGGGTTTAATTTTAAATGAAAAAAGAAAAAAGAAGGGCTTTAGTAATGTTGGAAGACGGAACGCATTTTTGGGGGTGGTCTTTTACAGGAAGAGGAGAGACATTTGGAGAAGTGGTATTTAATACTGGGATGACAGGTTATCAAGAAATCCTTACAGATCCGTCTTACTACGGACAAATTGTTACTATGACCTATCCTCTAATTGGCAATTACGGGATTAATTTTGAAGACTTAGAAAGTGATCGAATTCAAGTTGCTGGTTTTATTGTTAAAGAATATCAACCTTTTTATAGTAACTGGAGAGCTATCAAGTCTTTAGGAGAATGGCTTTCAGAAAATGGTATTCTGGGAGTGGAAGGAGTTGATACCAGAGCCCTTACTAGACATCTTAGAATTTTTGGAACAATGAAAGGAGGAATTACTACAGAAACCTTAAATCCTAAAGAATTCCTGGAAAAAGTTAAACTTAGTCCAGATTATGTGGGGAGAGATTTGGTTCAGTATGTAACCTGTAAAGAACCTTATTACTATGGAAAAAATGGTAAAGAAAATAGAAGATCTTTTAAAAATAAAGGAAAGTATAAAATAGCAGTTTTAGATTGTGGACTAAAAATTAACCAGTTAAGGCTTATGGTAGAAAGAGGTGCTGAATGTTTAATTTTCCCTTCTTATACTAAAGCAGAAGAAATTTTAGCTTGTAATCCTGATGGAATTTTCTTATCGAACGGTCCAGGAGACCCAGCTCCTTTAAAATATATAATTCATACTGTAAAAGAGCTTTTAGGGAAAAAACCTATATTTGGCATCTGTTTAGGACATCAGATTTTAGGACAGGCTTTGGGAGCTGAAACTTATAAGTTGAAGTTTGGACATCGGGGAATTAATCATCCAGTTTTAAATTTAATTAATAAAAAAGTAGAAATAACTTCTCAAAATCATGGATTTTGTATAAGGCCTGATAAATTGCCTAAAGAGGTATGCATTACTCACATTAACTTAAATGACCAAACTTTAGAAGGAATTTATGTTCCAGAAATAAAAGCTTTTTCAGTTCAATATCATCCTGAACATGCTCCTGGCCCTCAAGATTCGGTTTATCTTTTTGATAGTTTTTTAAAGTTGGTGGAGGGTGAAGTTGAAAATTTATACTCCTAAGGACCTTCCTTTAAATTTTAATTCTGTTATTACTTTGGGAAGCTTTGATGGGGTTCACTTAGGACATCAGGTTTTATTGAAAGAAACTAAAAATTTAGCCGAAAGTTTAGGGGTAAAGCCCTTAGTGGTAACCTTTGACCCTCACCCCAGACAAGTTTTACAACCTTATTCTAATTTTAAACTTTTAACTACTTTAGAAGAAAAACTTAGCTTGTTTTTAGAATACGGATTTGAAGAAATTTTTATCATTCCTTTTACTAAAAGTTTAGCTGAGTGGAGTCCAGAGCTTTTTGTTAAAGAATATATAGTAGATAGTTTTAAAGCTAAAGGAGTTGTAGTAGGTTTCAACTTTAGGTTTGGTAAACAAAGAAGAGGAGATGTTGGACTTTTAACTTATTTAAGTGAAAAATATAATTTTACTTTGAAAATTGTAGACCCTGTTTTTATAGATGGAGTTAAGGTATCAAGTTCTTTAATAAGAAATTTAATAGAAAAAGGTTCTATAGAACTAGCTAATAAGTTTTTAGGAAGAGCATATTTTTTCATTGGTGAAGTTATAAAAGGGAAGGGTAGGGGAAAATTTTTAGGATATCCTACAGCTAATCTTTCTGTTTCAGAACTTAAACTTATTCCTTTACCAGGAGTTTACGCTGTCTGGGTTACTTTAAAAGGACAAAAGTATAAAGGAGCTATGAACATTGGTAAGAATCCAACTTTTGACGAAAAAGAACTATCTATAGAAGTTTATATTTTTAATTTTAATTCAGAAATATACGGAGAAAAACTTAAAATAGAATTAGTAAGTTATATAAGAGAAGAAATCAAATTTTCTTCTCCTGAAGCTTTAAAACTACAAATTGAACAAGACTGTCAAAAAATTAGACAAATTTTAGCTTAAAGTTTACCTTCTTTTTTAAGTTCTTCAATAAACAAATCATAAACATTAACTTTTTTCCCTATTTTTTTAGGAATACTGACTCCTCTTTTACGTAATTCATTTACAATTTTGTTTACTTGAAATTTACTAATCCCTAATTTTTCTGCAATTTCAGATGCACTCATATTAGCATAGTTCTCATAAACAAATCTTATATCTTCCAAGGTTAAAGTTCTACTTCTTTTTCTCATAAAAATAAACCTCCTTTTAGGCACAATTTTATTATCAATATTTAATTATCAATATAAAAAATATAAACTATAACTCATAAATATCAAGTGAGAGATTTACAAATTTTTGATGTATTTTAGAACTTAAAAATTTAGGATTACTTTATCAAAAAACCTTTTTAACTTTTCCAAATTTGTACAATTAGTTAAATCGAAATGAATAGGTGTTATAGTGATATAACCGTTTTTTAAAGCAACGACATCTGTTTCAGGGTCAGTTTCTGTATACTCCTCTGCACCTTGCCAATAGTAAGCTTTACCATGTAAATCTAATCTTTTTTCAAAAATTTCTTTTAATTTAGCTTTTGACTGTCTAACTACTTTTATACCTTTTATTTTATAAGGACTCAGATTGGGGATATTGATGTTTAAACAAAAAGGATTATCCAAAGGTAATTTAGGAATTTCATTTATAATAAAACTTACAAAATGTGCACAGAAACAATAGTCAATATTTTCATAAGCATCTACAGAAACTGCTATAGCAGGATAACCTAAAATTTTAGCTTCTGTAGCTGCAGAAACTGTTCCAGAGTATAACACATTTATTCCTACATTAGCTCCACGATTAATTCCCGAAATTACTAAATCTACAGGACCTATTAATTCATAAATAGCTAATTTTACACAATCTGCAGGCGTGCCACTTACAGCGTATCCCCAAAAAAATTTTCCTTTTCTAATTTCTTTTACCCGTAAAGGATAATGAATAGTAATAGCATGTCCTACAGCACTTCGTTCAGCTTCTGGAGCCACAATGTAAACTTCATGTTCCAAACTTAAAGTTTTATAAAGAGCACAAATACCATCTGCATAAATTCCATCGTCATTAGTAAGAAGAATTTTCATAAATCACACCTCTTTGTTCTTAAGGTAGAAATAAATTAAACATTGTTTTCTATAGGGACAGTATTCTTTTAAATTTCTGCAACCGTCTTTTAAATTTATCCATTCCTTAAAATACTCACAGAATAACTTCTCTTCTTCTAACTCTTTGTTTTGTTCAATTTTTTCTTTTAGTTTTTCTTCAATTTTTTTCATTATCTTTAACTCCTATAGTAAGCATTTAATTTAACATATTCTTCTGTTAAATCACAAGTTAATAGTTCGTAGCTTATTTTACCCAACTTAAGTTTTATTAAAAGTTCTAGTTCGTATTTTTTCATCTCTTCTTTAATAATATTTTCTTCAGTTACCGACTTAAAATTTTTAATCCAAGGAATACCATTTAGATATATTTCAACCTCTTCTGGGTTAAAAACTATTCCGGTTTTTCCCATGGCAGCAAAAATTCTTCCCCAATTAGGATCTTCTCCATAAAAAGCAGTTTTTACTAAAAGTGAATTAGCTATAGCTTGTGCTAACTTTTGGGCATCTTTTTTAGTAGTCACTCCTTTAACTATAATTTTAATAACTTTACTTGCTCCCTCACCGTCTTTTACTATTAAGTACGCCAGTTCTTTAACAACTTCTCTACACTTGTTTTCAAATTCTTTCCAATTTTTAATAACTTTAATATTACTGGAAAGCATATAAACTGTATCATTAGTACTTGTATCACCATCTATAGTAATAGTATTAAAACTCTGATCTACCAATTTAGGAAGAAGTTTTTTGAGTTGACTTTTGGGTACTTCTCCGTCTGTAAGAATAAAAGCTAACATAGTAGCCATATTAGGAGCAATCATTCCAGCTCCTTTAGCTATGCCTAAAATTTTTATTCCTTCTTGAGTTGTTCTACTAACTATTTTAGGAAAAGTATCTGTAGTCATGATAGCCTGAGAAAAAAGGATATAATTTTCTCGAGAAAGATTAGCTACCAACTCAGAAATTTTAGGAAGCATTTTATCTAAAGGTAACTGTTCACCTATTAATCCAGTTGAGGCTGGAAGTAAACTTTTTTCAGAAATTTTTAACAATCGAGAAGTTTCGGAAAGCAATTTTTGAGCTCGTCTTAGACCCTCTTCTCCAGTACAGGCATTAGCAACTCCACTATTAACTAAAATTCCTTTAGTAACAGGCTCTTTTACTAATTTTTTTCCCAGTATTACTGGAACAGCCTTAACTGTATTTTTGGTAAATACCCCCCAAGAAGTTCCTTCAGTTTCACAAAAAATCAATCCTAAATCAAGTTTTCCTTTCTTTTTTATTTCGCAACTTACAGCTGAAAATAAAAAACCTTCAGGAATTATCATAAAATTTACTCCTTTTTAAAATTTTTTAAAAAATTTAAGAAAGTTTAAATTGTAAAGAATTATACTTTTCTATAATTTCCTTTAAAGTAAAAAAAGATTCAAGATGGTATCCCAATTTTATAAGATTTTCTTTTCCACCCTCACCTCTATCAACAAGGGCTAAAATTTTAATAATCTGAAGCTCGGCTTTTTCGCAAATAGAAATAGCTTTTATTAAAGAACCACCTGTAGTTACTACATCTTCCACCAAAACTATTTTCATTCCTTTTTTTAGATTGCCTTCTATTTGTTTCTGAGTACCGTATTTTTTAGGTTCCTTTCTTATTAGAAGACCTTCAAGAGGTATGTCTTCACTTGAGGCTTGAGCTAAAATGGCACTTACAATAGGGTCTGCTCCAATACTCATTCCTGCAACTGCATCTATTTTTAGATATTTTATTTCATTCCAGAAAAGAGCTCCAATAAGAGTTAAAGTATGAGAAAATAAGGTAATCTTTCTACAGTCTAAATAATAAGGACTCTCTTTTCCGCTTGCCAAAATAAAAGGTTTATCAGGACTGTAAAGAAATGCTCGTTCTATTAAATAAGGTAACAGTTCTTTTTTTAAGAATTCTCTTTGTAAAGTTTTTACCAATTTTGTCCAAAAAGAAATTTCTCCTAAAAAATGTTTTAACTCTCTTTCGGCTTCCTCTGGGCCTTTTATACAAGAAAGATTATAATAAATTAAATTTTTTAAATAAGTATAACTTTCAGGAGAAATCCAAGTTATTTTAATTCCAAAACCTTCACCAGGTTTACCCCATACTACTTTTCCTTTAATTTCTAATTTTAGAGGTGGATTACAGCCTTCTAAATAAATAAACATATGAATTTCTTCTCCGATTTCTAAAGATTCTTGAGTTTTTAAAAATAGACCTTCGTAACTTATATTTTCTATTTGTCCATCTAGTAACTGTTCTTTCCAAATGTATTTTACTTTTAAAGAAAAAGGTATACGAAAATATTTTCTTTTTTCCATAAACTTTTAATTCTCTTTATTTAATGTTTTTAATGTTTATTGATAAAATAATTCTTTGATTTAGGTTTTAAATATAGTCTTCTTAGTTCATCTATATCATAAATTAAATTTTGAGCAAAATTTTCACTTTCTGTATGAATAATGTAGTTAAAAAATTTATCCCAACCTTTTTGAATTTTTATATGTACTAATACTGCAATTCTATTTTTAAATCTGCTCTCTATAGTTTTCATTTTTTCTTTTTGATAACTATCTTCAGGTATTCCATCAGTAATGAAAAGTAAATCTCCTTTAAAGTTTTCTTTTTCCATTATATTAGTTACGAAATACAAAGGATTATAATAATTTGTACCTCCTCCTGCTCCAACTCTACTTACAGCTTCCAAAAAGCGTTTCATTTGTTCTAAAAAGTTTCCTTTTAATTTTTGTTTTTTTCCTCCTTTCTTTACTAAGTAAAAATTTTTTTTATAATATAAAAATCCAAAGTCCGACTGAACATTAAAAAAAGTTAAAATAAAGGGAATATTTTTATGAATAGCTTGAATAAGATAAAAAAGAGCAATAGCTTTAGCTTTATTTATATTATCGTTTTCTAGCATAGAAGCTGATACATCTATACACATCACAAATGCACCATATCCTGCTTTTTCCTTAATTATATCAGGATAAACTTTCAAATTCTTTTCATAATAATCTTTAATAAAAAGTTTTTTTTGATAAGTCATTTTTAGAAATTCATCAGAATAAAGTTTTTCTAAATCATCAGAAAAGATTATACCAAATCTTGCAGGGGTTATTAATTTAAATCTTTTAGCTTTCCAAAATTTTAACATATCTCCTAATAAAGAAAGAACCTTTTGCTTTTTAAGTTCTTTATAAATCATTATTCCCATAGCTTTTTCAGTAAGTTTTATTTCTTTATAGTCTTTACCTGCTAAAGTTACCAAAAATTCTCTTATTTCTGCTTTAGTTTTTTCTATTTCTTCCACACTTTGGTTTAATTCATAATTTAAATTCTCTCTAATAAATTGTAAATCAGCTTTATAAATTTTTTCATTAAATAACTCATGTAATTTTTCAGCAAGACTAACAATATTTGAAGTATCTTTTAACAGAATTTCAATTTTTTGCTCATTATCACTATTTTTTATAACTTCTTTTAATTTTTTTACTATTTTTTCAAAACTTATTATATATTCTTTAGCATCTTTTAACTTTTTTATAATTTTTTCTTTCTGATAAATTAAAACTTCATTAATATTTAAATTATTATCAATTGCTTCAATTATTTTGTCAA
>JAUQQL010000070.1:0-2490 GCA_030578315.1 Thermodesulfobacteriota bacterium
AGCTTTTAGATCTTCAGGGGTTCTGAAGTTTTTTACATCCTCGTCTTTGGATATGAATTCTTTTTCTATGTGTATAAATGGGCAAGAGATTTTAATGATGGAATCAGTTGTGTTGAAATTTGAATCAGATTGATTTCCACCTAAATAACAAATTGTAAGGTTGTGTTTAAGTATTTCTCTTTCTAAATTTAGGTCGTCCTTGAATTTTTCACTGATGTCAGTTAAATTTTTAAAACTGGCATATGCTATATTGTACTTGTTTTTTAAACATTTAATAGAGTCAAGAGGTCTGGGACTAGAACCAGGTTTTGTAAGAGCGCCTGGTCCGCTAATGAAGTAAATTTTAGATTTGTCATTTAAGTCTTGAAGTGATTTAATTATAATAGTTTTTGGTTTGGGATCGTATTTTATGAATCTTCTATTATAGTTAACTACTTTTAATTCTTCTTCATTTAAAGTTTCGTATTCTTTGTTTTGTTCTAAGAGCTCGCACAGTTTAAACAGATATTCTGTATCTTCTTGTTTAAGTTTTTCTGCTTTTTCTGGAGGTAAATGTTTAGTTATAAGTTCGTTTGGGTGAATAGTATATTCAACGCATCCAACAGCTAAGGTAGATGTTAGGGTTAAAGCTGCAATTTTAGCTATTGTTTTTGAAAGGGGGTTTTTGCTTTTTTGTTCCATCAGGTTCCTCCTTTTTAATAATTTATTTTGAGTGGGATAGACTTTCTATTTTTTCAAGGAAAGCAGGACTTAACAATAAAAGTTTTCGGTTGTTTCTAATATAAAATTTAAATTCAAATTATCAAGCTTGGGTTAGGGGAAATTTTTGTGGTTTTGATTATGGGAATGAAAAAGTTAGTTAAAAAAGTTTTAAGGGCGTTTAGATTTTACGTGCTTTTTATTTGGGTAGTTTTTTATTTTTGCTTTTTAGCTTGTAGCTCTTATGGGATTGAAGGTGAAGTTTCATTTGGTAAAGATAGTTACCTAAAATCGGTTGCTGAGGGTTTTAGTAGAATTTTTAGGAATAGTAAAGTACTTGGAGCAAAGGAAACGGAGATAGATGGATTATATGCTATTTTTTTGCTTGGGAAGGGAGATGAGGTTAAAGTCGTTTATTTTTATCCTAAAAAGGGATTACTTTTTTTAGGTGAGATTTGGACGATTAATGGTACTTCTCTAACTGGAGAGCAAATTCTTGAATTTGAAAGAGAACTTAAAAGTTTTTAAAGGATAAAGAGAGGATCCTTTTTCTTTTAAAGCGTTGTTAAGACGATTAGAAGGATAGTTGCTATGAAGTTGCTGGTAGAAATTTTTTACTTTAATGAAAGAAGAAGGTTATTTGCCGAAGAGTTCTAATCTTTTAAAAAAACTATGTTGGAGAGGGGTATAGATATGTCTGACCAGGTTGTGCTTAACGAAGGAAATGTTAAGGAAGAACCAGAATTAAACGCAAATCTTCTAAAGGAAAAACAGCCTAAAAGTAGAAAGGAAGGAAGAAAGGAGAATAGAGGTGAAAACAAGGGTGTTTCTTTATTTACAGTTTTTGTGGTTTCTATTTTGTCTTCGGTGTTAAGTGTTATTGTGTATCATTATTTTTTTGCAGTTAAAATAGCCGTAATTGATTTATCAGGTTATTTGTTAGCTCTTAAAAACTTATATGTTTCTCAAAAAATATCAGATGAAGAACTTAAGGCGAAGGTTGATGCTTTTGTGAATGTTATTAAGCAGAATGAGGGAAAATATATAATACTTAATGCCGAATCTGTTCTTGGGAGGAATAGGAATTTAGTTGTTTTACAGCCTCCTTCTCTTCCTGCTAATGCTTATCCAGATACAAGTCAACTTTTGAAAGAAATGTTAAAAAAGTGAGGGATTAAAATATGGTAAGAAGAAAAATAGATTTATTTTTGATATGTTTTTTAAATATCTTTTTTTATGTTTTTGCTTTTGATTTAAGTTATTCACAAGATAGAAGCATTAATGCTATTGAAAGAAATGTTTCAGATAATATGAAAGCAAGAGATGAGAAAGTAAAAAAAGAGTTTAGTACTGGACTTAGGTATAAAGAGCCTCCTGCTAAAGGTTGGTGGTGGTATCAGGATTATTTTGTTGATAAACATGAGGAGTTGCAAGAAAAAGTTCCTTTGACTAATGAAAATCAGAAGCATGTATCTGGACAGGAAAAGAAACAACAAGATAAGACAGATTTTTCTTTAGAAAAGGATACAGTAGATAAGCAAAAAAAGTTTAAACCTCTTAGTGAATATACGTACGAAGAGTTATTGAGGATGCCGGTTAATGAGTTTAGGGAGTTATATAATTACTATCTTGAGATGGCTGTAAGTAATCCTACAGAAGAAAATGTATATAATTATCTTAATTTGCAGGAGGTATTAGTAAAAAAAGCGATAGCTTTTACGTCTGCTTATCAGTATGTTCAGCAGAAGTATGCTGATTATTTTAGCGGAGGGTTTTATCCTGTTGCTAGAC
>JAUQQL010000070.1:2500-2780 GCA_030578315.1 Thermodesulfobacteriota bacterium
AAACCTGGGGTAGAAGCTTTGCAGAGAGCTAAGTTAGCTGAGATAAATGCTGCTTTAAGAAGTGTGAAAGACGAGTTTGGTCTCGTTGTTTTTGTAAGGAAGGACTGTCCGTACTGTTTAGTTCAGGCTCAGATTATGGAATATATGATAGCAGAGGGTTTTAAAGTAAGGTATATAGATGTAGATGAGTTTCCAAGATTTGCATCTGAATTTGGGGTAGAAGTAGTTCCTACTATATTACTTGTTCATCGTAGTGGACAGGCTTTGCCTATCGGAAGTG